>JAUXBD010000029.1 GCA_030619585.1 Desulfobacteraceae bacterium | reverse complement strand
GACTCCGCTGGAGCCAGACGCCTTTTTGTAAAATTTGAAGAGATTACTTTCGACCAGAAATCCCGATTGAAATATTTCATTAAAAATCATACTGATGGTTTTTCTAAAGATCGACGCAGAAATAAAATAGATAAAAGGCTTGTAAAGAGCTGCAAGTAATCAATGCAAGATACCTAAAAAACATTTTTATTGAAACCGGAAATTTGAGACCGGAAACAGGGAGGAAGCATGAGAGTTATTTCCATTGCCAATCAAAAAGGAGGATGTGGGAAGACAACAACGGCAATCAACCTGTCAGGTTGTTTGGCCCATAAAGGCAGAAAGGTGCTTTTGGTGGATATGGACCCCCAGGGGCACTCAACAATAGGTTTAAATATCGACCCGGATGATTTGGACAAAACGGTTTGTGATGCACTTTGCCATCCAAGCGGAACAAATACCGGTCTTGATCATGTGGTTGTTGAAGTTGCTAAAAACCTTGATGTGGCTCCATCAAATATATCCCTTAGTACCTTTGGGCAGCAATTTTCCAGTGTAAGCGGCAGGGAGACAAGACTTAGGGAAGCAATTGAGGGGTTATGTCAGGTTTATGATTACATAATAATAGATTGCCCTCCCAGTCTTGGTTTGCTGACTTTTAATTCCCTGATTGCCTCCACAGAGGTTGTTGTTCCCATTGAGATGAGTATGTTTTCTTTGCATGGGATCAGCAGGTTACTTAAGATAATAGACCTTGTGCGGGATAAAACAGGGCACAACATACAGCTTAAGGTTGTTGCTACAATGTATGATAAGCGAACAAGAATATCACGTGAAGTTCTGCAGGATATTAAAAACCATTTTAAAGATTCAATATTTCTAGCTGTTATTAATACCAATGTTAAATTAAAAGAAGCGGCAAGTTTCGGAAAATCCATTGTTGATTATGAAAAAAACGCCACTGGATTTAACGATTATATGGCGCTTGCAAAGGAAGTGATAAAAGAGGAACGAAAAATTGGAATAAGTCCTGCAAAACGTAAAAAAAAGTCAGTTGCAGCCGCTCATGTAAAAAAACAATTTTTTCTCTATGCACCTGAAGCATATTCTGTTAAAATAGTTGGAGACTTCAATGACTGGAATCCCTCAAACGAATCAGCTCTGATGCGCAACGAAGACGGAACTTGGTCAACGCATATTGACCTTACGCCAGGCAAGTATCAATACAGGTTTCTTGTGGATGATATGTGGGTTGAAGATCAAGATAACCCGGAAGTGGTGGAGAACCCGTTCGGAGGAAGAGATTCCGTTGTAGATATAAGTTAGGGGGAAATGCCATATGGAGAAAAAAAGCCTTGGTAGAGGACTGGAGGAGATTTCAGATATATTTTTATCAACAAGCAGGGATAAAAAAGTTTCTGACGGGTTTTCCCAGGTAAAGCTGAGAGAAGAAAACTGTTCGGCCTGTATCAGGGTGGTTAATGAGTCTTCGGATGAATTGAAATGCGAAATTTTCACTTTTGAGAATGATGCGTATGGTGTGTCTCATATGGACACCATACCCATAGACAATGCCAACTACTGCGATTATTTTGAACCCAATATCTCTGAATGCCCTGATAGCAATATTGAGAGTGAAGGCTCCGATCTAACGAAAAATATGAGAGAGGTTGAAGAAAAGATAACCATGCAGAAAAAAATAACATATCCTAATACGCCAAATGCCCAAAAAAACATTTTAAGGTCTCTTAATAAGTTTCTTGAAAAAAACTACAGTATAAGAAGTATTGAACTGACAAAGATTGATAATAGCTCTGAACCGGGAATGAAAAAATGTATGGAAGAGGAGATTACAATTTCCATTAAGGAGCCCCCGTCTATTATTTTTTAACTGGTTCGGGCCCTAACTTAAAATATCAGGAGGTGCAAAATGGCAGCAAAATCCATACAAAAAATAGATAAAAATAGAGCTTTTGAACGATATGGTTATGGAGCATCCGTTTTATACTCAAAACATGGCGGAAGTAATGATTCGGAGGCCATGATGTATAATTACAGTTTGGATGGAATCTATCTTGAGTCAGAATATCCCGCCGATCCTGGATCAGAAATATGCATAAAGATGGTAAACCGTTCAACTGATACATGTGATGTTTACAGTGTCCAAGTAAAATGGTGTAAGAAAATAGAACACCCTGATAAATCCTGTTACGGAATCGGTGTTCAATATTCAAGACCAATATCAGGATCGGTTTTTGGGTATAACACTTACTATAACCTGGGACCTGCTTCTAAAAACCTCTCCGGAACTTCTTGAAAAGATGTAGCTCGGTCTTACTGTGACTAATTCAGATAACATTACACAGAATCCTGCGCCAGGAACGCACCTCCTTATGTTCCGTGGTGACACCATGACTTTTTCCCTTTTTTTATCCAATGACAAAGAGGGAGAAGCATGGATTCGCACAAACATAGGGCATGCTGCTATTGCCAGAAGACAGGTTATTAAACAGGTAGACCATAATCTTCCTTTGCTGGGAAGGGATTGGTTTGATATACCCATGAACCAGGTTGAGCCAAATCTTTTCAAGATTACTCTGCCTCTTTGTGATGTGGGACATTTCGAAGCCAAGTGCTTCTTTTTAAAAAAGGGCGAGGCCCAGCCAATATGGCCCGGTGGTTCTAATACGGTTATTAATGTTGAGCCGGCAGATACCTGCTGCGGCAATATCATTTATAACGCTTTTGTACGGCAGTTCGGGCCGAATAAAAAAGGCGATAACAGGCCTACCCCGTCAGAAGAAAGCTTAATTGAGGAACTTGACCAAAAAGGATATGAGGTAATCCCTCCTTCGGGCACATTCAGGGGCCTTATCGCTGAACTTGACTTTATCATAGGCAAGCTGGGGTGCAGAATTATTCAACTTCTGCCTGTTCATCCCACTCCAACCACATACGCCCGCATGGGGAGGTTTGGAAGTCCGTATGCGGCTTTAAGTTTCATTGCTGTTGACCCGGCCCTGGCTGTTTTTGATCCTGCAGCAACACCTTTAGAGCAGTTTATAGAACTTGTGGATGCTGTTCATGCACGAAATGCCAGGATCATTATAGATATAGCCATAAATCATACAGGGTGGGCCGCAAACCTGCATGGCACTCATCCTCAATGGCTTGTCAGGGATAAAGACGGCCGTATTGAAATGCCCGGAGCGTGGGGGATTATATGGGGTGATCTTACACGTCTTGATTACACACATAAAGATCTCTGGAAATATATGGTCGATGTCTATCTTACATGGTGCCGGAGGGGGGTAGACGGTTTCAGGTGTGATGCAGGGTACATGATTCCAATTGAAGCGTGGAAATATATTGTGACTGCTGTAAGAGAACAATTCCCCGACACAATATTTTTTCTTGAAGGGCTTGGGGGAAGTGTGTCTGTTACCAGGGATATTTTAAACAAGGCAAATTTTAACTGGGCATATTCGGAACTCTTTCAAAATTACGACCGCAATCAGATTGAAAACTACCTGCCGGAAGCCATAGATATTTCAAATGGTGAAGGGATAACGGTCCATTTTGCGGAAACTCACGATAACGAGCGTCTTGCTGCCCGGTCAAAAGTATATTCCCGTATGCGAACAGCCCTTTGCGCCCTTTGTTCCCATGAAGGGGGATTTGGATTTGCCAATGGAGTGGAGTGGTTTGCAGATGAAAAGATCAATGTTCACGACTCACCTTCCCTTAACTGGGGATCTAAGATCAATCAGGTAGACCATATACAAAGACTGTGCAACCTGCTTAAAAACCATCCGGCTTTTTTTGACCGGACACGATTGAAACTCATACAAAAGGGGACGGGAAACTCTATCGTGTTGCTGCGACGCCATATACCATCAGGGAAAAGGCTTTTGGTTGTGGCAAATCTTGATGATATAAATCAGTCCATCGGATCATGGGACCCGCTGCAGGCAGATTGCGAAAGCACGGATTTTGTTGATCTAATGACTGATAAAACAATAACCGTTACCAGAAAAGATGGAAAGCACACCTATCTGCTCGGGCCTGGCCAGGTTCTCTGCCTCTCGCCAGATATGGAGGACATAAACCTTGTTTCAGATAAAAGCTCCCAGGCTTTTTCAATTCCCGGGCGAAGTGAAAACCAGCAGTACCGCGCAAAAGTCCTTGATGTGTTCAGATTTTATCATGGTATAAGAGATATTGAAAAATTTGATCTTAAACATGCTGCAGAGAGTCTATCCAGAAGCCCAAAGGAGTTCTGTCGCGGCATTAATCCCTATAGTGAGGAAACCCGTGTTGTAACCTGGCAATGGCCCCGGGACAAAAAGCGGGAGGTGGTGATACCTCCTGAACATTTTATAATGGTTTGTGCCGACAGTTTGTTTTGCGCACAAATTATAGATACTGCTTCAGACAAAACTTGCGTGATGGCCCATGAAAAGAGTATGGCCTGTATAGACGGATCATTTTTTGTGCTCTTTTCTCCTTTGCCGGTTCCGGGAAACCATTGTTCTTATATGCTGAAGTTAACTGTTTATGGAAGGCAATGCTGCGAACATGTTGAAACGCCACTCCTGTTTCTTTCTCAAGCAAAGGCTGCAATGGTAAAAAGGGTTTTCATGCGGTCTGAAATTTTATCCTCATCATTGTGCATGCTTGGTACAAACCAAAGAGGCGGAATGCTTCGCGCCCATGCTTCATGGGGGACGCTTAATAGCAAATACGATGCCTTGCTTGCCGCAAACCTTAATCCTGATTTTCCCGAAGATCGTTGGATTATGTTTGCCCGTTGCCGTGCCTGGGTCGTGTACCAGGGATACTCCCAGGAGATTTCTTCTGATTGCTTTGAATCATTTAGCTTTGACTACAACTCCCGTGGTTTCTGGCAGTATCATATCCCTACAGGCCAGGGAGAAGATGTTGTTATTCAGATAAGTATTGAGATGGTTGATAATGAAAATGCCGTTCGTATAACATTTTCCCGTCAATCGGACTGCGAGAATAGCGATAGATTAAACGATGCAAAGAAGATCCGGCTTATCTTAAGGCCTGATATTGAAGACCGTAATTTTCATGAAAGCACCAAAGCATTCAAGGGCCCGGAACATACATGGGAAAGTGCTGTCACATCCTTTAAAGACAGTTTTACATTTGCTCAGGATGTAAGGCGAGAGCTTTATGTCAGGATATCACAGGGCGAATTTGTATGGGAACCGGAGTGGCATTATGCCGTTCACAGGTTTGAAGATGCCCAGCGGGGGCTGGACCCTGATTCAGATCTGTTTAGTCCCGGTTATTTTGCCACATACATGGAGGGAGGTCAAACTGTGGAACTTTTGGCCCGTGTTTCCGAAGATTCAGGGGATACAAAAACACAGCAACCTTTTTTGTATAATAAGACTGTTAATGATAAAGGGCTTTTGAAACATAAAGACGTCAAGGGCTGGGAACTGAGTGATGCATTAAAACAGGCCATGGATTCATATGTTGTTAAACGGGGTGTTTTGAAAACGGTTATTGCCGGATATCCGTGGTTCCTTGATTGGGGCAGGGATGCTTTGATTTTTTGCAGAGGGTTGATTACAGCAGGAAGGTTTGAAGATGCCCGTGAAATATTAAAACAGTTCGGCAGGTTTGAAAAAGATGGCACACTTCCCAATATGATACATGGTAATGATGCCAGGAACCGTGATACTTCAGATGCGCCTTTGTGGTTTTTTGTGGCATGTAAAGATTTCGTCTGTGCCAAAGGCGATGATGCTTTTCTTGATGAAGTGTGCGGCAGCCAAACAATACGGAAGATCCTTACCTCCATGGGACGATCTCTGTTAGAGGGTATGCCAAATGGTATAAAGTTTGATGCCGAATCCGGCCTTTTGTACAGCCCCGCCCATTTTACCTGGATGGATACAAACCATCCTGCATGCACACCGCGTCAGGGGTATCCCATAGAAATTCAGGCACTCTGGTATGCAGCTCTATCCTTTTTATCTTGCGTAGATTCGTCAGAAAGCAGCAACTGGGAAAAGATAGCACAACAGGTGAAAAAATCGATCCTTGAACTTTTCTGGCTTGAAGAGGAAGGATTCCTGGCTGACTGTCTTCATGCGGATGAAGGGATTTCCGCCAAAGAAGCTGAGATCGACGATGCACTGCGGCCGAATCAGCTTTTTGCAATCACTTTGGGAGCAGTTACAAACAATGATGTCTGCCGAAAGATAGTTGCAGCCTGTGAAGAGCTTCTTGTACCCGGAGCCATACGAAGCCTTTCAGATCGTCCGGTTCGTTATCCTATTGAAGTGGTTTATAAGGATAATGTGATCAATGATCCTTATCATCCCTATCAGGGGAGATATATAGGCGATGAAGATACGAGGCGCAAACCGGCATATCACAATGGCACAGCCTGGACCTGGCCTTTTCCTGCCTATTGTGAAGCGTGGTTCATGGCCTATGGAGAAAAAGGAAAGGCTGCTGCCCTGGCATTACTTGGAAGCAGCACTCAATTTATAAACCAGGGATGTGCCGGTCATGTGCCGGAGATTGTAGATGGGGATTACCCCCATGCTCCACGTGGTTGTGATGCACAGGCCTGGGGGGTAAGCGAACTTTTAAGGGTATGGGAGCTGTTAAAATAATATCTCAAAAAAACCATTGTGCTTAACATTAAAACCATTTAAAAGGAGGAGATCATGTGTATTAAAAAGCAATACGTTAAAAACAAACCCATTTGTAAGGTTACTTTCCGTTTGCAAAAAGAAGTTGCTTTGTCTGCCAAGGCAGTTAAAATTGTCGGGGAGTTTAATGATTGGAGTATTAAAGCAACCCCAATGAAGGGGCTGAAAAACGGGGAGTTTAAAGTAACCCTTGACCTGGATGTGGATAAAGAATACCAGTTTCGTTATCTTATTGATGATATGAGATGGGAAAATGACGGGAATGCTGATAAGTATGTGCCAAGTCCATATGGTGAATGTGAAAATTCAGTTGTTGTTGTGTAATTTTTAAGGGTGGATATATTAAATGAGCTATTTACAATCTTTTCAAGTGTTTCCTAATATTCCAAAACAGCTTTCATTTCTGGAGGAACTGGCTAGGAATTTCTGGTGGAGCTGGCGTTTGGACGCTGTGGAGCTTTTTCGTCGTGTGGACGCCAAACTGTGGCAGGAATCCGGGAGAAATCCCATTGCATTTTCAACTTTAATTTCCCAGGAGCGGCTTGAACAACTGGCACATGATGACAGCTTCCTTGCGCACCAACAGCGGGTAAAAGAACTTTTTGAAAAAGAAGTCAAAGCTCCTGTGGACCGATCCGTTTCTGTATTTGAAAAAGAGAATGCCATTGCCTACTTTTCCATGGAATTTGGGATACATGAGAGTCTTCCCCTGTTTGCCGGTGGACTTGGAATCCTCGCAGGCGACCATCTGAAGGGGGCATCTGATCTGGCGGTTCCCCTTGCTGGGGTCGGCATCCTTTACCAAAACGGCTACTTTCACCAGTACTTGAACCAGGAAGGCTGGCAGCAGGAGGAGTATATTCAAACCAATCTCTATCATATTCCCGTTGTTAGGGCAAAGGACCCTTCCGGAAATGAGGTGCAGATATCTGTTCCAGGGCCGGATGGCGAGATCCATGCCATGGTATGGAAAATAATGGTGGGCCGTATTCCGTTGTATTTGCTTGATACTAATATAATGGGAAATCCCCAAAATATACGGGATATAAGTTCAAATCTATATTCAGGCGGGTTAAAAATACGCCTGGCTCAAGAAGTGCTTTTGGGTATTGGTGGTATTCGCGCCCTCAAGTCTATGGGAATAAACCCTGCTGTATGCCATATGAATGAAGGTCACTGTTCTTTTTCCGTGTTAGAGAGGATAGCCCAGACAATGCTTACGCATAATGTGGATTTGAAAGCAGCTATCGCCATCATTACCCGTAGCACTGTTTTTACCACACATACCCCGGTGGCTGCTGGGCACGATGAGTTTCCTGTGGAACTTGTAAGACCCTACCTTGAACCTTTTCAGGAACGACTGGAAACATCTGTTGAAGAAATTTTGTCTTGGGGGCAACCCAATGGATCGGGTCCCAATGGACCGTTTTCAATGACCGTTCTTGGCCTCCGCATGGCACAATACTGCAATGGTGTCAGTGAACTACATGGAAAGGTGGCCAGAAAGATGTGGGCACATTTATGGCCGGGCAGACCTGTTGATGAGGTTCCCATAAGCCATGTTACAAACGGTGTGCATATTCCATCCTGGATTTCCATTGAGAATTCCCTTTTGTTTGATCGCTATCTCGGCCCTGACTGGTACAAGCCAACCCGGGACACTGAAGTAACCAAAGGTATACGAAATATTTATAATGTAGAACTTTGGCGTGCCCATGAGTTGGCTCGTGCCCGTTTGGTTCGAAACTGTCGAAACTTTATGATTAAACAATATGAAAAACGCAATGCACCAAAGTCAATGATGAGTGAAGTGGGCAATGTGCTTGATCAGAATGTGCTGACCATAGCCTTTGCGCGAAGGTTTGCGGAATATAAGCGGGCTAATCTTTTACTTAAAGACCCGGATAGACTTGAAGCGATCCTTAACTCCAAGAAATATCCTGTACAACTGATTTTTGCCGGAAAAGCCCACCCACAAAACGACGCAGGGAAGAATCTGATTAAAAATCTTATCCAGTTTGCAAGAAGACCCAGCGTTCGTAACAAAATCATTTTTATTGAAGACTACAACATTGATATCGCGCGGTCCATGTACACTTTCATACACAAGATTGAAGTCGGAGGCCAAGCGG
>JAUXBD010000287.1 GCA_030619585.1 Desulfobacteraceae bacterium | reverse complement strand
TTTACCCGGGGAGATGGGAGAAAATGAGATAGAAACCGGCTTTGGAATAGGGCTCCATGTGCCGGGGACATTTCATAAGGTTATCGATATTAAGACCTGCCATATTCAACCGGAACTGGGAAACAGCATACTTGAAGATGTAAGAACCTATATTAAAGATTCCGGTGTGCCGGTATACGGGCTGCGAACCCAGGTCGGGTTCTGGCGGTTTCTGATGCTGAGGCACTCTGCTGCATTTGACAGGTGGATGGTTAATATAGTGACATCAAAAGAGGATCGAGAAACAGTTCAACCCCTGGCTGATCTGTTAATTGAGAAATATCTACAGATAGATTCCGTGGTGAACAACATAACCTCAAGAAAAGCAGGCATTGCGGTGGGAGAGTATGAGATAACTCTTGGCGGAAACAGGTGCTTAAAAGATAAGCTGGGTCCTTATGAGTTTGAAATATCAGCAAACTCTTTTTTTCAGACCAATACCAGGGGCGCTGAAAATCTGTATAAAATAGTAAAATCATATGCCGGGCTTTCGGGAAATGAGAATGTTTTGGATCTTTACAGCGGTACCGGCACAATTCCCATCTGGCTTTCGGACAGCGCAAAACAGGTTGTGGGCATAGAGATCAATGAGGACGCTGTGGCAGATGCACATAAGAACTGCCAAAGAAACAATATAGCAAACTGCAGCTTTATCAAAGGAGACATAAGGGATGTTCTTTTGCAGATCAAAAATAAACCTGATGTTATTATAATCGATCCGCCCAGGATGGGGATGCACAAAGATGTGGTAAGGCAGGTTCTGGATATGGCACCCGAAAAGATAGTTTATGTATCCTGCAACCCTTCAACCCTTGCAAGGGATATTGGCATTATAAAAGATAGATATTCGGTCATAGAAGTCCAGCCTGTGGATATGTTCCCCCACACATACCATATTGAATCGGTCGCAAGGCTTGAGAAAAAACCCAATTGACTCATTTGGCGCATGCTGATATTAAGCTGTAACCGAAAATTGTATCTCAATCAATATTCAGGATTTAAAGTTTTTAATGAATGGACGTAAAGTAAGAATAGGAAGAATAGGGATTCTTTGTTTGCTATTCATAGGGGCGGCAGCTTTTTTTGCGCCTTTTATGGTACAGACCAGATATGCCAGAGCAATTATAGAAGATACCCTTAGCGATGAACTCGGTGCCAAAATCGAACTTAAAAAGATTGCCTGGCGCTGGCTGCCCGTACCCCATCTTTCCCGGATAGACGCTACGGTCTCAAATGAACAAGTTAGCCTGAAGGTCCCTGATGGTTCTGTGTTTCCAAACTGGACGAAGACACTGCAGGGGACTCTTGCGATCAAAAAGATCGAGATAAACAACCCTGATATTCATATCAAAACCTTAATATCTGAAAAGAAAGGTCAAAAGCGTAAGCGGCCGAAACTTCCTACAACACAGATCAAAATAAAAAAGGGCAGACTTGTTTTGCCTCTGGACGGGGTTTTGCAGAAACTATCCGGCCATGGCCCGCCCCTTGAGATTGCAGACATAGATGCTTTAGTAATAATAGATCCTGAAAGAGTTGACATTGAGCTTGAATCCACACTTGATTTTGCTAAAAATATTTGGGCAAAGATAGGTTTTAAGTTTCCCGTTCAAGGAGCCGGGGATGTGAAAAAGTCCGAGCTTTCACTGAAAGTAGGTGCGAAGGATGTTGATATTGCTGTGGTGAGAGAGAAGGTCCTTTTGCTTTATGGAGACACGCGGGTTGCCGGGATTGTTTGTGATATTATCCGAAAAGGTTATGCAAAAAAAGCAGGCTTTAGCTTCAAAGGTATTCCGGATGATTTAAAAAAATTTGAGTCCATGACAATTACAGCTGATCTTGAAGGAGCAAATATAGTTTTAAAAAAAATAGGTCTGAATCTTGAAGATGCATCCGGCATGATAAGGATTGAGAACTGTGTTTTGAGCGGCAACGATCTTACTGCCGGGTTGGGGAGTTCCAAAGGAGAAAACGGTAATATTGAACTTGGACTTGTTGGAAAGAGCAAAGTTTTCAAGCTGGGTGTGGATCTTGAGGTAAACCTTCCTGATCTCCCCAAGGTTTTACACAACCTGGTTAAATTTGAAAAATTCAGAAATGAACTTGCGCTGGTTGGGGAGGTGAAGGGCAGGGCTTCAGGGCACCTTAGTCTTGGCAATACACTGGACAACATTGCTGTGAATGTAAAAGTTACAGGTGTTGATGGCAGTGCAAACTACAGGCGGCTCATGCATCCTATCAAGTTAAATGGCGGCCGGCTGCAGGTTTTGCCAAAGGAAGTTAAATGGAGCGGCACAAAGGGTAAAGTGGGTCCGCACATTATCCACGATATGAAGGGCTCGGTCACCTGGCATGATGCTGTACTGTTTGATATGGAAAAACTTGATGCATCTTTTGATTCTTCTTTCCTTTTTGAAGAGCTTAAGTCCCATCCTGCTTTTAAGGAAAAGCTTCCCAAAGTTGTTAATTCAATTAAAGGTCCTCTGGAGTTAACCCAATTTAAGGCCAAGGGGGCTTTTAACGGCCATTCCGTATGGGAATACAGCATGTTTGTTAATGCAGACAATATTGTCTTTGACGGTCCTTTTTTCAATAAGCAGGTAGTCGTAAAATCAGCTATTATCCGGGCAGACAATAAAAAGGTTCTGATATCTGAATGCGCACTGGTTTTTGAAAATCAACTGGTCAACTTAAATGCAGATCTAAAACATACAAACTGGAATAATTTTGGAGGGTGGCTTGAACTTTCCGGGAGAGTAGACAACAAAATTGCAAACTGGGTGAAGTCAAAAAACTGGATACCTGACCTGTACTTTCCTAAAACACCCTGCACACTTTCCGGTTTGCGGGTCTCTTTAGGCAAGGACACAACACAGGTTAAGGGCAAGATTATGTCAGACATCGGGTCTGATGATGAAATTACAATTGAAATTGACCTTGGAATATCTCCTGAAAAGACAACAATTAATGAACTTTCCATAGGAACCTTAAAGGAAAGTTCAAGTTTTTCAATGAAACTGGAAAGTCTGCCTAAAGAGAGCTTGTATGTTGATTTAAAAGGGGGGCTTAGGGAGCAGACCTTAAACAGGATTCTTGAAAACAACAACCTGCTTACAGGTTACATTAAGGGCCCGTTTGCACTTATGTTGAACAAAAAAGATCAAGGGGTTTCCTGGTTTAAAGGTTGCGCCGAGCTGTCAGGCTTTAAGTGGCAATTAGGGCAATTTGATACAATAAAGATAGTCCATGCAATGATAGAAGGCGATGGTAAAAATGCAGATATAAAAGATC
>JAUXBD010000068.1 GCA_030619585.1 Desulfobacteraceae bacterium | reverse complement strand
ATCCCCGGTCACGTGGAAGGGATAAGTGCTAATGATGGCGTTACTGCTGAACTCCTTCGCCCCTTAAGTTCGATAAAAAATACAATTGTGATTGTGGGCAGCCACGATAATACCCTTGATGTTCTGGCTGACCAGGTAAGGGCGGGGCACGACAACATAACAATTTCTTCCAGTCATGTGGGAAGCATGGGCGGCATTATGGCGATAAAAAAAGGCGGATGTCATGTTGCCGGCACCCACCTTTTGGATACGGATAATGATAGCTACAATGTTTCCTATATAAAAAAATACCTTTCTGATATACCCGTCAGCCTGGTTAACCTGGTACTACGAGACCAGGGACTTATGGTTGCCCGGGGAAACCCAAAAAACATAAAAGGTATCGATGATCTATGCCATGACGATATCCGGTTTATGAACAGGCAGGCAGGCTCCGGCACAAGGATTCTGCTTGATTACAGGCTTAACCAGTTAGGGCTTGATCCAAAAACCGTCAACGGCTATGACAGGGAGGAGTATACCCACATGTCTGTTGCTGTGGCGGTATTAAGCGGCACCGTTGATGTCGGCCTGGGTATATTTGCGGCTGCCAAAGCACTTAATCTTGATTTTATTCCAGTAGTTACAGAGCAGTACGACCTTGTTATTCCTGAACGATTTCTTGAATCTGAAAATATCCGCATTTTGCTTGAAACCATTAACGGTAAAGAGTTCAAAGAACGCGTTAGGGGGTTGGGAGGATACTGCACCGATAAAACGGGAGATATTATTGAGGTTTAGTGAACATCATATACACGGGAGAGTATATGGGAAACTCAAATGCAAAAGGGGTCAGGCGGTTAATCAATGCCTGCTTCTATACCATGGCCGGTTTTAAAGCGACCTGGAAAAGTGAGGAGGCTTTTCGCCAGGAGGTTGTCCTGTCAGTTATTATGATCCCTGCCGGATTATGGATAGGTACTACCGCCACCCAGAGAGCCCTGCTGGTGGGCACCTGCTTGATCGTACTCATTACCGAACTTCTCAACTCCGCAATAGAAACTGTTGTGGACCGTATAGGATCTGAAAACCACATCCTGTCAGGGCAGGCTAAGGATATGGGGTCTGCTGCAGTATTTTTAAGCTTGTGCGCAACAATGCTTGTGTGGGGGTTAATTATCTATGAACGGTTCTTTACCTTACAGTAGTTTATGAAGGAAAACACGCGTTTTATCAAGCAAATAAAAACTAAATTAATTCTTCTTTGTTTGCAGCCGCTTCAAGTCGTGAATCGAAAGTCAACATTATCAACTCCGGGAATTCTTTTTGTAGACTTTTTGCGGTGGCAAGATGCCATAGGTCCGCTCCCCTCAGAAACCACTTTTCAGACAACTCTCTGGTGATATCCCACTCCGGACTGATGGCTAACCGTCGCCACGGGCCCTGGTGGAGGAATTCAAAACCGGCCTCGATAAGAAGGTCTGAAAGAACCATCTCCTTTTGCATGCGAGAAGTAACGGCACATACTTCAGCGTAAGCCAAAGTGGTAAGGAAATGAACAGCGTCTTTTTCCGCCCAATTTGTTGCCACATCACTGTGGCTGTCTTTGAAAAGAACGGATAAGATTGCCGAAGCATCCCAATAGATGACCGGAAGATCGTTATCCATTTTTCCGGTCCTCTTTTAGAAAGGATTGAGCGATATTATCATGAACAGGTATCGGGGAGGGCACTTTTTTCTTGAAATTGCCGGGCAGGACTTCCAGTAGCCCTTTATCTTCCAGTTTTTTAAGACGGGCTGATATGGGAAGTTCTTTAGCCTGAATCGGAACGATTTTTCCAACCGGTCGTCCCCGATCTGTCAGGATCACTTCGTTTCCCTGCTGGACGATTTTTAAAAATTTACTAAGATGAATTTTTGCATCTCGAATGCCCACATGGGTAGTTTGCATTGACCCTCCATAATGTAACCATTATAATTACCTACAATTGTAACCATTGTAGTCACATTATGTTTTTCTGTCAAGAAAAAAATTAAATATGCCTAATATCCAATGTGAAATTTTGAGGTTGTCTAAAACAGGGCTATTCCTCTTTTAGAAAAAAATTGGAGATCACGCCCATAAAGGGGTTGTATTTAATGGCATAGTGGCTAAGTTTCTGTTTGACAAAATTCTTCGAGATCGCACTGTCCTCCGCATATAGCTTATCTGCCGTTTTTTCCCATGACATTGCATCCATTGCAAGGATCTTATCCACTTTTTTTTTATAAAATTCTGCAACAGGAAGATCTGAAGCAGCATTCACAAACCATGGCATGATTCTTCCTACCTTTTTTAGAAAAAGATTATGGTCCTCTCCAAAATCAAGACAGGATGCATCTGTAAAGTTATCCATGGTAGCCATTTTTTCATGATCAATTTTCATCAGGCTTTGACTTATTTCATAGGCTCTTGTTCCTGGAAACGGGTAGAAAAAGGTCCAGCGGAAGCGACCGGGGCCGGCTTTCCCCATCAGATCAATTGTGGCCATAACATCTTCATGCTTTTCATCGGGCAGCCCGATCATTAAGAAAACAGAGCTGTGAAGCCCAAACCTGTGTGCGGTATCCATAGCATTGATAATACTCTCGTTTTTCATATTGCGACCGAGAATCGTTTTGCGAACTCTCCGGCTGCCGCTTTCCACCCCGAACTTCACGATTTTACAGCCGGCATCTGCAAGGTGCTGTGCCCGCTTTTCATCAAATGCTCCAACATGGGCGTTTACCGTGAAAGGCAGGGAGCACACTTTCTTATATTCATTACAGAATTCAACCACATACTCCCTGTAAAAAGTAAAAAGATCGTCATCAAAAATGAACATTTTGATATTATTATAATTTTCCAGAAGAAACTCGATCTCCTTTATAATACGGGACACATCAAAGTGGCGGATATAGTTGAGCTGTTTGAAATTGCAGTTAAGGTCCTCTTGATACTGCTTAACCATCTGGTGATTAAAACAGTAGGTGCAGGAAAAAGGGCAGCCCCTGGAACCCATAAGGCCTACCCAGCCGTTTTTGGCATCTATTATTTTTTGAAAATCGAAAACGCTGTAATCCTTAAAAGGAAGTTTCTTAAGGTCCGGCAGGGGGCCCATTGGATTAATCGTTGTCTTCCTGTCTTGAATCATCCCCAGATTGTTCAGTGAGGTAACATCACCACCTCTATCCAATGTTTCTACAAACTCAAGAAAAGCATCCTCGGCTTCCCCGCGAATTATGTAATCAAATAATCCTGTTTGCAGGATCTCCTCTCCGGCCGCCATTGTGTGAACCCCACCACATACCAGGGAGGCCTGGGTTGCTTTTTTTGCCCATGCGGCAAGTTCTCTTGCATAGAGCCATTGGTTGGTAACCACGGAAAATCCGATTACATCCGGAGATATTTGTTTTATCCTGTGTACAAACTCCTCTTTGGAAGGCAAAGGCGCAACATCTTCGCAAAGCTGCCACAACTCAACAGCGTGCCCAGCCTGTTTGAGCACAGCCGACATATGTGAAATGCCGTAATGAAATCCTGTTTGTGAATTTTTATTGGGAAAAATAAAAAGTATTTTCATCTTCTCTTGTGGGCAAACCTGCCCATACATCCTTTCTGGCTGACCATATTTCAGACCTCGCAATTCATATGAAATTTAGGGTTTGAGGTGTTTAGGAATTTAAGAATTGAAGGAGTTCTATCTGTCTTAATTTTATCCTTTAATCCCTCAATTCTTCAATTCTTCAATACCTCATGCTTTTGCTACAGCGCATGCATCTTTCTTACATGCATGATGCGGGTGATTATATCATCCACGTCTATTAAAGATGGGTTGGTGAGAGTATCCACATGTACTATATGGCACTCTTTTGGGCCGTGTGCGCTCCAGCGGCGGATAAAACGCATATTGTTGGAACCTGCAAACACTGTTAAACATGGCGTTTCCAAAGCAGCCGCGATATGCTGGCAGGCGGAATCGTAACCTATAAATTCGTCACAATGAGCTATAAGGGCGGCCATCTGTCCAATACTGCTTTGAACTCCGACTATTCCGTGTTTTATTGTGCCCATGTTTTCAAAGTCAAAACCGGTATGATGGGCATTATGGCCACAGGACTGGATTGAATTTATAATAGAATTTATATAAGAGATCTCTTCATCTCCTGAGCCTTTGTCAAGTACGATCAAAGTGTCGGGCTCATTAAGAAGGGTGAGTAGAAGTTTATCCTCCAAATGTCTGCCAACCCTTTTACGGGGATTTCCTCCAACACCGAAATTTACCGCTATAATTCTTTTTGCCCCGTTGATACGCATCTTGCTGCAAAAATCCTGTGCTTTATCCAGGTAGGGTTGAGGTATCCAAACTTTGGAACAAGAGAAGCTTTCCACTCCGGTCAGGTCGTTTATCCAGCTGTTTGTTAACTCTGCCATGGACATTCTTCTGTTTAATGAGCTGTCGCTGCGACTGTCAAAAAAATAATACCTGTCAAGGGGTAATAGGGGCAAAACACCTAGCTGAGAAAGCCTGGAATCAGGATCGATTAAAACAATTTCCTTTTCAGAGCAGAAAGAAGTTTCTTCGGCAATAATATTTAATACACAATGCCAGCTTGACAAACGTTCAAGCAGCCCGCCACTTCTTGAGTAAGGAATCTCCCTTATTGAAATATCCGGATTACCTCCGTAGACCTCTTTAAGTTTGCCCCCTCCTAAAAGCACGATCTGTGCTTGAGGAAAAATCTCACAAAGTCTTTGGATAATGATACTGGTTATGGCAACATCTGCGCCTATTGTAACCCTGGATAGTAAAAGTATTTTTTTTATGCTCTTTTGAGGTGATAAAGCGCTGCCAACCTTGCGTATACTTTTTGTTCGATCAATAAGGTCGTCAAATGAAAAGAGATTAAAATCCCTCAACCTGTCATCCAGGTCCCTTCCCTGGGGAATCATGCGGCAATATGAGATAACCTGTGCCATCACCTTGTTATATGTTTCGGTCTGCAAAGCCTCAAAATCATCACACAGACGCTCAACAATGATACTAAATAAGGCATGGGCACCCGGATTATTCAGCTCAGGATCATTGGAAAATGTTGTCATTTCGCAAAGCAGATCAATATACTCTGCCTCATAGCGGCAGTCCTTCAGGTAATAATCCAAAAAAGAGTGGGCTATCTGGCGGGACAACCTTTTCAGGTCGTCCTTGCCGGCAGATACTGCAATACTGTCCCATTTGTCTCTATAAAAAGAAGATTTCATAAATTGTTTACAATTTTCAATCTTGATATAGCCGCAAAAAACGCAAAATCAAGGTAACGCGCTAACGCGCGGGCTTTTAATATTTTTTAGGACGCAGATTAACGCATATAATCGCAGATTTTTAATTAATTTATCCGCGTAAATCTGCGTCCAATAAAAATATAATTGATCAATATCATTATAAATAAAATGGGATTTCCTATACCTTTAAATTATCTAACCCCTCAAATCAAATTTTCCCAGAAGCTCTATACTTTCCTTAAACACTTCGCCGGGTTGAATCATCTCCATGCAGTTATGATGATCAAGTGGGCATTTTGGTTTATGACAGGGAGAGCAGTCAAGCTCTTTTCGCAAGACAATGGTTTTTTCAAGGTTTGCATCTGTATATCCGGGGTCGGTTGGCCCCATGACAACAACCACGGGAACATCAAAAGCAACAGCATAATGCCTGGGGCCGGTGTCGTTTGTCACAAGGAGCTGACACCGCTTAACAATGTATTTTAAAAGGGAAAGGTCAATCTTGTCAGGGCCTGTATTAATAACTCCCGCCTTGCTGGCCTTAACAATTGATTCGGCTATCGAATTTTCTCCAGGACCTGCAAACAACAGAATTTTGCACTCAAACTTTTCTTCAAAAAGTTCGGATAGTTTGGCAAACTTTTCAGGAGACCAGCATTTGGATGAACCAAACTTTGCGCCGGGATTCAAACCTATAACCATATCATCTTCATTGATGTTGTATTTCTTAAGGAGGTTTTCACCTTTTTGGGCAATCTGACTGGAAAAAAAAAGTTTGGGCTCTGTTTGATCAGGAACCTTCAGGTTAAGAAAACTACAAAGCTCCATGTAGTAGCTTACCATGGGAACAGGCAGAATACCGTTTTCGCAAGGTATGGGTTTCGGGCCATCGCTTAGTAAGAAAGTCCTGCCATTTCTCTTATACCCGTAGATTTTTTTTACATTGCCCAGCTTCGAGATTAATGCACAGCGAAAAGAGTTTGACATGAGAATAGCCATATCAGGTTTAAGGCTGCGGATAACCTTCACAAGGCTGCGAAACCCTTTTAAGGTCTTGTCATCACAGTCAATAATGCTGTCAAACCAGGGGCTGTCTTCAATAACACCATGGGCGTATCTTCTTATAACACCGACTATCCTTGCCTTTGGATAGCTGTTTCGAAGGCAGGCAAAAACCGGTGTTGCCATAACAACGTCACCCACCCAATTGGGGCAAAAAACCAGAACTGTTTTTGGTTGTATGTTCATGTCCTCTATATATTGCTAGAATCAAGCGCTTTTGCAAGCTTTGTTTCCACCGCCCCAACGCTTATACTGCTCATACAGATCTTGTCAAGTCCGGGACACCTCCTTTTATTACAGGGAGCACAGCTGACATCTGATTGAATAACAAGGTGTTGGCATCCATAGGGGGCGACTCGTTTTGGCGAGGTGGGTCCGAAAAGCGATATATAGGGAGTTCCGACAGCACCTGATAAATGGCCCGGTCCGGAATCCGGCCCCATGCCGGCCGCAGCTTCCTTAAGTATCGCCACTAGTTCAAGAAGCGAAGTTTTGCCCACCAGATTTATAAGGCCCCGGTTTTTGTCTGAAGATCCCAGGTTTTTCTCTGGAAATACCTGGTTTTCCTCAAGTCTTTGAGCCTGATCAATTTTTGATTTGTCACCAAGCAATACAACCTGCATCTCCCCGGACGAAAGGATTTTGTCCACCAGCCGGCAGTATTTGTCAAACATCCAGTCTTTTGAGTCCCAGGAAGACCCCATAACCACAGCAATAAACGGGCGGTCTATTTGTGCAGCGATCTTAGGTGACGATCTATTTAAATCAACTAAAGAGAATCCAAACTCAGGAGGATGTAAAACAGAGAGCCCCATATATTTTATAAACT
>JAUXBD010000026.1 GCA_030619585.1 Desulfobacteraceae bacterium | reverse complement strand
TGAAATGTTATTATTTAATAACATCTTGATATAGTTTGACTAATAGCTAAAAGCTAATGGCTAATCGCTCATTTTAGATATTATATATACCCATGATAACCCTGGGAGCATTAATCATTTCTTATTCAGGTGTAAAAATTTTAGAAAAACGTATTGATTTGATAAGAAAAAAAGCCTAAAAGTAATGGTTGTCGGTTCACGGTTCACGGTTAATAGCGGTTCACAGTTCACGGTTCACGGTTTTGTTACTGATTGCTTTTATGTTTTTTTCAACCGATAACCGATAACCGTGAACCGTTACCTTTAACCTTCAGCCTAATCCCCTTCAGCCTTCAGCCTAACAGCTAATAGCTAATAGCTTTAATCAAACAGCTAACGGTTAACGAACAATAACGGTCAACAGTTCACTCTGAGCCCTTTTCCTTGAGTTATTTTTGTATTTAAGGATGTCCCCCTTATTTCTTATTTACCTTATTTATATCTCTTGTATATCCTTTCCATTGTTAATGCAATCATTTTGTGCTTGTATATGCAATTATTACATGCTATCAATACTAAAATGAAGACAAAACACCGGAAAACATTGATAGCTATTTTCGCCAGGCCAACCAAAGCAAATATCAGGTTTCTGGATATTGAGTCTTTTCTTGTTTCTCTTGGCGGCAAGGTGAGCGAAGGAGCTGGCTCGCGCATATCGGTCACTGTTTCCGGAAAGACGGCGCATTTCCACCGTCCGCATCCGGGTAAAGAAGCGAAAAAGTATCAGGTGGAGAATGCCCGTGAATTTCTGCAGCAATTAGGAGTAATACCATGAAAAATACACTTTTCTACAAAGATTTTACCGCCAGAGTTGAGTTTGATGCCGATGACAACATTTTTGTAGGCCGGGTGCTTGGCGTCCGGAGCATTATCGGTTTTCACGGTGAAACGGTGTCTGAACTGACAACAGATTTTCATAATGCCATTGACCATTACCTTAAGGTGTGTCGGGAACGCGGAGATGCTTCACAAAAGTCCTATTCCGGAAATATGACGCTACGGGTCCCACCGGAGATTCATGCGGCTGCGGCTATGGCTGCCAAAGCCCACGGTAAAAGTCTGAACCAATGGGCAGCTAACGTGTTGAAGAATGCTGGGGATACACATTAATCAGAAATTTACAAACTCACTATCTCGAACTTTCTCTGCCACGAAATCCCCCTTTAGAAAGGGGGACTTTGGGTTGTTTTCTCGTTCCCATGCTCCAGCGTTGGAATACGTAAACTTCTTTGCGTTCTCTGTGGCTCTGCGGTGAATATAAAATAGTCTCTTTGAAAGAGCTAATGAAGGGAAATTATGATCGAAATTAATACTCCTAAGATCAATATTGATGAAATAATGTCCCGTATTCGGGAAGAGGTGCAACAACAAAAGAATAAACCATACCATCATTTCACCGGCAAGGAAGAAACCCCTTTTTCTCCATGCCCATCCTTTTCAAGTCATACTATTATACCAGCGGCTCATCCTCTGCCACATAAAGAGTTTTATGCATTAAGCGATTTCTTAGGATACCATGATTCAGACTTTATAGATAATGCCTACTCCTCAATACTTTGTAGATTACCGGATTCAGGGGGGGAGTTTTATTTGTCAAGATTGCAAAAAGGGGAGCTTACAAAAGTCGATATAGTGGGCCGCCTTCGTTATTCCCGGGAAGGGCGCAGTAAAAAAGTCCATGTCAAAGGTCTTTTGCTCCCTTTTATGCTCCAAAGTTTTTTTAAGATACCGGTTTTGGGATGGGGATTGAGAATTGTTACAGGATTGTTAAATCTTCCAGTTATTTTGAAAAATATACAGGTAATTGAAAATGCGGCTTTTACGCAAATCCGTCTTGTTAAAGAGGAATCTGAAAAAAGACTTTCGCATATTACAGTGCTGCAGGAGGAAATCAGCCGGGCTCAGTCTGCTCAGAAAAGCGAGCTAAAAGAGGCAGTTTCAGCATTGTCAAATGAATCAGCAGAACTGTCAAGACAAATAAAAGGTCACAAGCTAACTACTCTGGATATGCAGCGCAGACTTCGGCTTCTTCTGGAAGAGGCTCGCAAAAGACTTCCGGAGCCGATTTCCATTGAACAGATCGGAAATATGGTCAAAGAAGAAGATCATCTCCTTGATGCCATGTATGTAGATTTTGAAAATAAATTTAGAGGAACAAGAGAAGAGATAAAGAAACGTGTAAAAGTTTACCTGCCTTATGTGGAAGATGTCCTGAAAGCCGCAAATGATGCGCTGGTATTAGATATAGGGTGCGGTCGTGGTGAATGGCTTGAACTTCTTAAAGAAAATGATATTCCGGCCAGAGGTCTGGATTTGAACCGGATTATGGTTGCTCAATGCCGGGACCTGGGTCTTGATGTCATGGAATCCGATGCCCTGAACCATTTGCGAAGTTTAAAAAACAATACGCTTTCGGTAGTCACTGGTTTTCATATCGTTGAGCATTTGCCGTTTCAAACATTGATTACCCTGTTTGATGAATCATTACGGGTTTTGAAACCAGGTGGAATTTGTATTTTTGAAACACCCAACCCTGAAAATTTACTTGTCGGCGCCTGTACTTTTTATGTGGATCCGTCCCATATTAAACCAATACCTCCACAGACATTATCCTATTTAATAGAAGCGCGGGGGTTTGTGAATGTTGAAATAATGAGACTGAATCCAAACAGTTCGATTCATATCGAGGATCCTTTCTTGAATGATCAGTTTGCAGTCGGACAGGATTACTCAATTATTGGATTTAAAGCATGAAGATCTGTATAGCAGTTGGTTCCCTGATGGAAAATGATGCCATAGGAAACGATGTCTCCCATCAGTTTTCAGTGCTGAACAACAACGATATCTCAACGGTTGTTTATGCAGAAGAGGTGACAAATGCTCTTATGGCTCCATATCTTATAGATAAAAGTAAACTTTTTGATATCATTGATGACCGTGATAATATATTGATTTATCACCATGGCGGATGCTGGGACTATGGTCAAAAGATTCTAAAAAAAGCAAGATGCCGGATTTTTATTAAATATCACAACATAACACCTTCTGAATTTTTTAAACCTTACAATCAGTTCCATGAAAAATATTGCAAACAAGGTACGGAGCAGACCGGATCCATTGCACGCTTAAGCCGGGTTACAAAATTTTTATGTGATTCACATTTTAATGCAAAAGATTTTTTAAGGTACGGTATAGATGAATCCAGAATTAAGATAATTCCTCCTTTTCACAAATTAGATGATTTTAAAAACGCTGAAATCAAAACAGACCTTGCCCGTAATCTATACGATGGCAAGGTGAATATTCTGTTTGTGGGGCGTCTGGTGCCAAACAAAGGTCATAAACATTTACTCAGGGTTATTGCCGGTTATGTAGCCATGTATGACTCAAATATCAGATTAACCATTGTGGGTGGAATAGATCCAGGTTTAAGTTCATATCAGGATGAACTTAATCATTTAACTAAGCTGAACCGGTTAAATGAGATAGTGAATATAAGGGGTTCTGTAACCTTTAATGAACTGCACACCTATTATAGCTCTTCGCATATTTTTTTACTGATGTCATGCCATGAAGGTTTTTGTCTGCCTGTTTTAGAGGCACAGTTTCATTCTTTGCCGGTTGTTGCACTGAGTACAAGTGCGGTTGCAGAAACCATGGGTAAAAACCAGATTCTGTTTGACAAGCCGGATTATCAAAAATTTGCAGCAACAATCCATGTTTTATGCAATAATGCAGACTATAGAAACTATGTTGCAAATGAAGGCAAAAAAAACATTAAACGGTTTTCAAATAAAACAATAGAAGATCGGTTTTTAAAAGCAGTGCTTAATTAGTGCCTGAACGAAACTCCCTTCAGCCTAAACCCCTGCAAATAAAAATTATGAAAAAAACAGCTATCCATCAATTTCATTCAGGATCTGCCTATGGCGATGCTGTTACCAATTCAATGCTTTTGATACGCCGGCTGCTTTTAAAGTTTGGTTTTGTTTCAAAAATTTATGTGGAGCAGGTTGCCCCGGAATTTAAAAAAGAGCTTTATTCCTATAAAAAGCTGAAATTAAAAAAAGATGATATCATATTGATCCATCACTCCATGGGACATAATCTTGCCGATTGGGTGATGAATCTTCCAGGGAAAAAAATTCTTGTGTATCATAACATTACTCCCGCAGAATTTTTTCCTGAAGAGTCTCCTTTTCGATATTATTCCAGTCTTGGACGAGAACAATTAAAAGCATATCTTCCTGTCATGCAATCAGCTATAGCTGATTCCCGCTTTAACGCGGATGAGTTGCTGGATATTGGTTACAAGGATGTAGAAGAAATCCCTTTGCTGATTGATATCAACAAAATTCAAAACCGAAAATGGGATGAAAGCGTTGTCCTTTCATCATCTAAAATTTATACAATTCTTTTTGTGGGACGAATTGCTCCCAACAAATGCCAGGAAGATCTCATAATCATTGCATGGTATTTAAAAACAATCTTAAACCGTCCTTTTCAGCTTGTACTTGTTGGTGGTTATTCTGAAATTGATCCCTGTTACAGAAAGCTGTCAGCTCTGATCAAGTCATCTGGTTTAAATAACCGCGTTAAGCTCACGGGAAAAATTTCTGATTCTCAGCTTTATGCATGGTACAGGGCAGCCGATCTTTTTTTGTGCATGAGCGAGCATGAAGGTTTTGGTGTTCCCTTAATTGAAGCCATGGCATTTGATGTTCCTGTCATGGCGTTTAAAAGCAGTAATGTTTTTTACACCATGGGCGGGACAGGTATTTTAATTACAAAAAAAGACTATCTCTCCATTGCTGCCTTAATAAAAATTCTTTCCAGGGATCGTTCCATGAAAAGGGCTCTGATAAGGAATCAGCAACACCATATAAGTAAATTTACAGAAAAACAATTGTCAAAACAGTTATACTCTTTTTTAAAAGAAGAGGGAATTAATGTTCCAAATCCTCCATGCCCGGAACAATTAAATACCGTGAGCAGGCTTTTGTATCAAGTTGAAGGTCCTTTTGAATCTTCCTACAGCCTTGCCATCGTTAATAGGGAGATAGCCCTGGCTCTGGATCGCAAAAATCCCGGAACTGTCGGGCTCTTTGCCACAGAGGGACAGGGCGACTATAAACCGGACATGGATGCACTCAGATCAATTCCGGGAGTTGAAAAACTCTGGGAAAGGGGCAGTAAGGCAAGCCGGGCAGATGTAGTTATTCGTAATCTCTATCCACCACGGGTTGCTGACATGGACGGTCAGATTAATCTGCTAAATTATGCGTGGGAGGAATCGACCCTGCCCCATGAATGGGTAGATGATTTCAATCAATACCTTGATGGCTTGACCGTAACCTCCACCTTTGTGAAAAAGATTATGATTGATAATGGCGTCCGGCTGCCTGTTGCCGTCATAGGAAACGGTGTGGATCATCTCCGGGCAATCAACGGGCATGGGTCAGTGGTGAAAAAGGATAAAACCTTTACCTTTCTGCATGTTTCCTCCTGTTTCCCCCGCAAGGGAGTTGATCTGCTGCTTTCGGCTTTTGCTGAAACCTTTACCTGTAAAGACGATGTCAGCCTTGTGATTAAAACCTTTCCCAACATTCACAATACCATTGAAGAACAGGTGGAAAGGCTAAAAAAGAGTTTGCCTGATTGTCCACCCATTGAGATCATCAATAAAGAGCTTGCCATTTCAGAAATTGCTGATCTGTACCAACAATATGATGCCCTTGTGGCTCCGTCAAGGGGTGAGGGGTTTGGTCTTCCCATGGCTGAGGCCATGTGGCATGGGCTTCCTGTCATAACCACCGCCTATGGAGGTCAGTCTGATTTTTGCACTAAAGATACAAGCTGGTTGATAGATTTCTCTTTTCAGGCTGCAAAAACACACATGCAGCTCTTCAACTCTGTCTGGATGGAACCCGATGTTAAACACCTTGGAAAATTGATGCATGAAGTGCGTTTCGCAACAAGAGAGCAGCTTAAACCACGACTTGATGCTGCAAAAAAACTTATTGAAAAACAGTTTACCTGGGATCAGTGCGTGAACAGATTAAAAGAGCTGGAGCATAAGATACGCCGGATCAAACCCCTTTCCGGAAAAAAAATCACCCTTGGGTGGGTATCGTCATGGAACTCTAAATGCGGCATTGCCACCTATTCAAAGTTTCTTGTAGATGCATTGCCCATGGATGATTTTGATATTAAAATATTTGCTTCCAAGCCTGATACAACATTTGAGTCTGATATAACGTCTAAATCAGACAAAGCCAATGTTTTCCGTTGCTGGACAGACTGCGGAGGAGATGTTGAAGCGCTTCTATCAACCATAGCAGAAGAAAAACCGGATGTCATTGTTCTTCAGTTTAATTTTGCTTTTTTCAGCGCAGAACACCTTGAAAAGATTATTCAGTTTACAACCGATCATGGCATTGTCTTAATCATTTTTTTCCATTCCACAAAAGATGTGGAAATTTCTGAATTCAAAGCATCGCTGAAGCCGGTCACCAACGCTCTTGCAACAATTGACCGCTTGCTGGTGCATGGCATCGAAGATCTGAACCTGTTTAAATCCCGGGGAATATATAAAAACACTGCTATTTTTCCCCATGGCGTTCTTAACCGTTTGCCCTGTTCATCGAAAAGTGCAGAAATAGTTAAAATTTCACCGGAAAAAACCGTTATTGCCAGCTATGGGTTTATGCTGCCCCATAAAGGGCTGGAACAGTTAATTGAAGCCTTTGCTTTTTTAAAAAAGACCCATTCAAACTTACACCTGTTAATGGTAAATGCCCTGTATCCGAATATAGTGTCGGATGAAACAAAACTGCGGTGCCTGGATTTAATAAAAGAAAATCAACTGCGCAATTGTGCTACCATGATAACAGATTTTCTTAAAGATGAAGAGAGTTTCGCTCTGATTGATTCTGCATCCATGGTTGTTTTTCCCTACCAGGCAACCGCTGAATCATCAAGTGCCGCAGTCAGATACGGCATTGCAACCCGCTGTCCGGTTATCTGCACACCACTTGAAATTTTTTCTGATGTAAAAGACATCGTTCATACACTGCCCGGAACATCTTCTAAAGATATTGCTGCCGGAGTTGAACAATTGCTCCTTGATCCTGATCTCTTAAAAAGTAAACAGCAGATTCAGGATAGATGGATAGCGGCTCATTCGTGGAATATTTTAGGAAATCGGCTTGGTGGGATGATAAAAGGGTTGTTGTCAACATAGTGGCTAAATAAAACCAGGTGTGTACAGATAAAACCCAAAAAAAGAAAACCAGGTCCGACATGTCGATATCTTTTATGATTGTAAGAAGGTTTTTCAAACGTCTCCGTCAGTATTTAAGGTTTATTGTTTTGAGCCTGAAATGATTATAGAAAACATCTAAGCTTTGAGCAGAATTTATGTGGTAGAATCAAAAAATGATGTTTTTGACTGGCTCTGGTATCATATTTGCATAAATTTGCCATGACCATGACCATGACCAAAGCATTTGCAGGTGTAATTATTTAAGCTAATGCGGTTTGACCGGAGTCGTTCGTTGAGCGATCCTAAATATTAATCAAATTTAACTTAAAGGAGAAAAAAATGGCCGTAACTGAACAACAGGTAGCCGAACTTTATGTGGCAACATTTAACAGGGCACCGGATGCGACCGGGCTTGATTATTGGGTAAACGATTCTTTTGATGGCGACCCGACCATTGAGCAGATTGCCATGAGTTTTTTTGATCAACCTGAAACTCAGGCTCTCTATCCGACTGGAAGCACGGATACTGAATTCGTCACCTCTATTTATTATAACCTTTTTAACCGGGTACCGGATGATGAAGGACTGGCTTACTGGATTGGCGAGAATGGACTTGGCGGTACCATGACACGGAGCATTATGATCGAAGCCATGAAAAACGGCGCCACAGGCGACGACGCTGAAATCATTGCCAACAAGGCAGAGGTGGGTTTGTACTACGCTAGTTTGGGACTGACGGGTACCGACTTTTCCCTTGAGGATGTTGATCATACAAACGTAAGTGTTGTAAATGCCATGGCTGCAGTTGATGCAGAAGCTGATGGCAGCTATGTGGAAGGCATTGATATTGCCGTTGAATCTGCTGCCGGTGCCGATGTAATGCGCCTTACCGGAGATCAGGCTGTCCGTATTGATCTGACAGCCAATGACGATCAGGTAACAGGTATTGATCTCAACAGTGACGGCGTCATTGCCAATGACAGTGTTGAAAATAATGATCCCACTGCTCAGGACGATGGCGTTGATTTTGAAATTGTTGATGCCTATGCGCGCAATCCTCTGAATCAGACTGATTCCCAGAATAATTTTCTTGGAAATATAGATTTTGACGGCACAGGTTTTGATGGTGACGGTGTAAATACCGATGGGAATATTTTCCTTGGCGGTCTTGGTGTGGATACGGCATTTGGCGGTATTGGTAATGACTTCCTGGCGGGCGGTGGTGTTGCAGCAGACAGATTTGTTATGGAGTATGATAGCGCTACAGGTACATTTGTTGCTCGTGACACACTGACAGATGAGCTTCAGCCGAATTTATGGAATTTTGATACACAGGACGATCTGTATGGCGGGCGTAATGCAGATTTTTTCTTTGCCAGCCTGTCTGAACTTGACCCGACTGATGGCGATAACCTGTTGATTGATGGCGGCAGCACATCTGATGATTCTGCTGCAGGCAACAATACAAGTCAGGATTCAGACTGGCTTCTTATTGAAGCGTCTGACGATGATGAGCCTGTTACTATCAATCTTTCCTCTGAAGGGAGCCAAACCTTACGTGCCGAAACTTCCGGCATTCAAGTTACAATGGAGGAAATCGAAAATATTGATGCTTCCGGTAATCTGTATGGTTTTATAAATGATCTTTCTGTAACTATTGGTGAAGGCGGCGGCG
>JAUXBD010000296.1 GCA_030619585.1 Desulfobacteraceae bacterium | reverse complement strand
CTTTAGCCTTTCTAAGCTTAAAAATTGTTCTTTTTATAATTATATCTTTTCTGTGAAGTACGAAATACTCCAGTATCTCTTTAAGAGAAAGTAGCTGTGGCTGGTTGTTGACAACTGCCAGCAAAATAATTCCAAAGCTGTTTTGCATTTGGGTGTGCTTATAGAGCTTATTTATTATAACCTCAGAATACTGGTCTTTCTTGAGCCCGATAGCGATCCGCATCCCATCCCTGTCAGATTCGTCCCGCACATATTTTACGCCCTCTATCTCCTTGTGTCTTACCAGTTCAGCAATCTTTTCCACAAGTCTTGCTTTATTGACCTGATAGGGAAGCTCTTCAACCACAATGGTTTCACTTTGCGTGTTTCTCTCCTTTTCCACCCTGACCCTGGCCCTTATCTTGATAATACCACGGCCTTTTTCATATGCCTCTTTAATTCCGTTTTTTCCATAAATAATACCGCTAGTTGGAAAATCAGGACCCGGAATAAACTCCATCAACTGAGCGCAGGTGATTTCAGGGTTTTCTATCAGTGCATTGATAGCATCAATAACTTCCGACAAATTATGGGGCGGTATGTTGGTTGTCATCCCCACGGCTATGCCCGAAGACCCGTTCACCAGAAGAGCCGGCAGCTTGGCAGGAAGTACAGACGGTTCACTTAATGATTCGTCGTAATTGGGGGTAAAGACAACTGTCTCTTTATCAAGATCCTCAAGCATATGGTGGGACAGGCGCATCATCCTCACCTCGGTATACCTCATGGCTGCGGGTGAATCCCCATCCACTGAGCCAAAATTGCCCTGCCCGTCTACAAAAGGGTATCTTAAAGAAAAATCCTGGGCCATCCGGACAATGGTGTCATAGACAGCTGAATCACCATGGGGGTGATACTTACCAATAACATCACCCACAACCCTTGCTGATTTCTTATATGGTTTATTCCAGTCATTTTTCAGCTCACTCATTGCAAACAACACACGCCTGTGAACCGGTTTCAAACCATCTCTGACATCAGGCAAAGCCCTTCCTATGATCACGCTCATCGCATACTCGAGATATGATTTCTTCATCTCTTTCTCGATGCTGATCGAAGGTTGTTTATCAACTTGATCCATTATTGCATACCTAACTCCGGACTGGCCGGAAATAAAATTCTAAATTAATAATTTAAAATTCAACATTTACTGAACCGGCTCCACCATTTTCTGGTAACTGGCATGGTAGATATCGGTCAGCGTTAAAAAAACCGTTATAATAAGCGGACCGTATATAATACCCAAAAGTCCGAACAGTTTTAATCCTCCGATAATTGCAAGAAATACAAGCAAAGCATGCATCTTCACACGGCTCCCCACCAGTTTGGGTTTAACCAGATACTCGGTGCCAAAGGAGAGAACCATGTAAAACACAACAAAAAATATGCCTGCCCAAACCTTGCCTTTTAAAAACAGAAATACAGCTGCAGGCATAAAAACAAATCCTATGCCCAAAATAGGCAAAAATGCAAGCAGGACCATAATCATACCCCACAGGAAAGCCGACTTAAAGCCAAACAAAGCAAAAACAGTTCCTCCTAAAGTACCCTGGATTATACCGCATAGACCGTTTCCTATGAGAACGGCACCGGACATTTCATTGAACTTACTTATCAGTTTCTCATCCTGGTCCTTTGGAAGCGGGGAAAGATCTGTTATAAACGCAACAATTTTCTTACCGTCTAAAAGAAAATAATAGGCGATAAGAAGCATAAAAAAGAAGCTTCCCAAAAACCTCAGCATATTTGCAGTGATTGAGCGCACCTGCTTTAACAGGTAAAGCCCCATATTCTGTCCGGATTCTGCAATCCACTGGTTTAGCCCGTCGGCAGTAAGCTGGATATTAACTTTTTCAAGCAAAAGCTTGGCTTTTCCAAAAACCTCACTGTTTTTCAACAGCGCGTTAATCTGACCGCTTACAACCGCTTCCTTAGCCATTTGGTACAGTTCCTGTGCTTCATTTGCCAGTACCCCTAACAAAAACACAATGGGCACAAACAGGACAAAAAACATGACTGCGCATGTTAGAAAAGAGGCAAAAGGAGGGGTTATCATATCTTTTACCTCAAAAAAGCGGTAGACCGGACTAAATACGCCTGCCACAACAGATGCCATGACAATGATCGACATAAAAGGCAACAAAAGCCACCCGATCAGCAGAACTGAAATAATCATAAGGGATAGAAAAAACCATAAAATTTTATATGGGGAACTCTTTTCTACCATAATGCTTTATGCTCCAAGCCGGCAATAGTTCAACAGGCAACCCCCCGCAATATTCTATAGAAGTTGTCAAAAAAACGTTTCGATTATCGGATGTTTTTTTCTACAACCACTTATACCATAATTCGAAACATAATTTTGACAAGCGGTATAGAACGTTCTTTAACTATGATTAAGATGCTCTTTGGTTGTAAAGTGAACTAAAGTTTGAAAAAATCAAAAAGATAAAAAATTGTGGATTCGTTTTCCACAGGCTCTTTCATGAAATAATGTCAGGATTCCTCACCGTTGGGCACACCGGTTAAATGGCAAATGATTACGCAGTGTAAACTTTAGATTCCTTTAGGCTGACTTTTATCTGCCTATAATTCCACCGGCAAACAGCGCCAGAATCATTTCATAAATAATAACCGGGGTATAATCCCCGAAAAAATGGTAAACAACCCCTCCACCAATAATAGCCGGCACACCGAAAAAAACCAAAATACCCAACTTCCTAGTAGTATCCATGTATTCAATCTCCTTAAAACACCTTTCAAAACTCTTTAATTCCAACCATAAGACAGCGCGTTAAACAGCCAAATCTGCCATAGGGAACCAAAACCTTTTGTCCTTATAAAAACCGATTATTTTGTAACAGTTACATCAGTGCAAGTAAAGGAAAAAATAGGTGAAATGCAAAGTTTTAGAAAGGACTTCTACCGAATATTATGACAAAAAGCATCTCCCAACAATATTCGCCATAAACACTTGTAATGATTAGGCTTTAAATCAACTGACTTTTAAAAGAAAAAGCCTTTCAAACCCCTATCCAGGCAGCTCCAAGAACTCCTGAAGAGTCACCCAGCTTGTTTTCAAGTATGGGCGTTTTAACATACCGGTGGAAAGCATATTTCCGGACATGTTCAACCCCTAGTACGTACAGCTCTTCGATCTTGGACAATCCACCGCCAATGACCACTGCATCCGGATCCAGCATAGATATCAACCCACCAAGGCACCGG
>JAUXBD010000334.1 GCA_030619585.1 Desulfobacteraceae bacterium | reverse complement strand
GGCATTCCTCAACAACCACCTTTTTGCCTGCGTCGCCAAAGGCATTTTTTTTCATTATCTCGCTCAGTGCGGCAACAGCTTCGGTTTGTGTCCGGCACACATATACACCTTTGCCTGCGGCAAGCCCGTCAGCCTTTACAACAATCGGGGCACCGGTTTTGCGGATATACTTATGGGCCTTATCAAAGCTGGTAAAGGTCCGGCCTTTGGCTGCTGGAATTTTGTATTTTTCCATGAGGTTTTTTGAAAAAGATTTGCTTGACTCGATCCGGGCTGCCTTTTTTGTGGCGCCAAACACCTTTAAGCCCGCTTTTTCAAATATATCCACAATGCCTTGGGTAAGCGGGGCTTCCGGTCCCACCACGGTGAGGTCTATGTTGTTTTTTTCTGCAAACTCAAAGAGCCTGTCAATATCATCCGCACCAATGGGTACACATTCAGCCAAAGAAGCTATCCCGGCATTTCCCGGTGCGCAGAATATTTTTTTTACTTTAGGGCTTTGGGATATTTTCCAGACAAGGGCATGTTCTCTTCCGCCGGAACCAATTACCAGGATGTTCATAAAGCCTCCGTATCATACTTTATCCGTTGTATTTTTATGCCAATAGAAATTTATAAACCGTTGATTTTACATCCTTCAATACTAAGTTTTATCAATTTGTCAAGAAGCTGTGCAAAAGATATCCCTGCAGCTTTTGCAGCCAGGGGTAAAAGGCTGGTTTGTGTCATTCCTGGTATGGTATTGGTCTCAAGGAGATATAGATCTTTGCCCTCTAAAATAAAATCGGTTCGACTGTATCCCCTGCAAAAAAGAGCCCTGTGTGCCATTTTTGAATACTTCTGGACCTTTTGACTAATGGATGCATCAATCCTGGCAGGGCATATCTCTTCTGTTGCGCCTGATGTGTATTTTGCTTCATAATCAAAAAAATCATAACTTTTATCAGGGATGATCTCCACAACAGGCATCGCTTCTAAGGTGTCATTGCCGATAATGCCTCCGGTCAGTTCAAGACCGCCAATATATTTTTCCACCAGAACTGTTTCATCATAATCAAAAGCTTTTTCAAAAGCTTTTTGAAGGGAGCTTTCCTCTTTTACCAGGGACATGCCTATACTTGAACCGCCTTCAACCGGCTTGACCACAAGGGGCAGGCCGAACTTTTTGATATACTCACCCGGTTTGACAGTATCTTTGCGCTTTTTGACCATATAGGGAGTTACCCGAAGGCCCGATTGTTCGTATATCTGTTTTGCGGCAAGCTTATTCATGGCAAGGGCACTTCCAAGCACACCTGCCCCCTGATAGGGAATATCCAAAAGATCAAGAAGACCCTGAATAGTGCCATCCTCACCGTATGGACCGTGAAGTATTATTAGTGCCATATCTATTTCGGAAGCATCTTGAACCAGGCGAGCTATATCAAATTTTGGATCATAGCGTGTTACTTTGTACTGTTCCTTGTCCAAAGCGTCAAAAACCTGGTCGCCGCCTTTAATTGAAACTTGGCGCTCCGATGATTTCCCACCGGAAAGAAGTGCTATGTTGAGTTTTCTCATTGGCTTTATTCAGCTTGAAAAGCTGTCTTTTTAAACATTAAGTTTAAACTGCCACATCAATTTAGTAACGCTCAATCGGTCTTTTGTCTATGGATAAATCGGCTACTTCAATACCTTTTGTTTTGCCTTGTTATACTCATCCATTGTAATCAAGTTACTTTCCATCAGTAGTGCAAGCTCTTTAAGTTCATTAATGTAATGAGCATCAGGATGTTCCAGTTGCGGCAGCTTGTTTTCTGTTCCCAAAACACCATTCGGTTTTCCGACCTTTACTGATGCAAGACCACCCAAAAGGCTTATCTCAACAGTCCTATCTTTAAATGCAGGAAAGGTAAGGGCCTCCTTTAGAGTTTTACCCTCTTTTTTAATCTTCCTGTAGAACATATAGCCGGAGGCAGATAATGCTGCCACACCACATAAAAGTATCCACGGCATATAAAGGAGTACTCCCCCGAAAAATACTACCAGGAGTACAAGTCCGCCGATCAAAAGCACATGTAGGATAAGGATAAAATATACAAAAAATAAGCTTTTAAATATCCCATCCGCATCTTTTGTCTGTTTAAACGCCATTGACTTTTCCAGGCTTTCCAAACCTAATGAATCGTTTGTCCAGCCGGTTTGATATCTCTAACTGTTTGAAATTTTCATCTCCATACTTTCCACAAGTTTTTCATGGTACTGCTGTGGCATCTCAAAATCTATCGATGAGTTTCTCGCTATATTTAACTTCATGATTAAAAAGTTCAGCTTTTTTAAGGTGCGGTATTTTTCAGATTCATCTTTCATCCCTGCCAGAAGATCCTGTGTCTTTTTTATCTCTTTTTTCATTTCAATCTCCGGGGGAAGAAAATTCGCATTCTTTAATATTTTAAAAGCCAGACGCATATCTTCAGGAACGTGTCGGTCATCATTAAGTTCAAGAGGTTTCCCTTTTCCGGGAAGCTTATCGAACTCTCCTTGTATTTGCGCCTTTTTAATCCGGGCTTCAACGATTTTTTCAAAACCGGGAATCATTGCCGTGTCCTTTTTTTCTATATTTAAAAAAACTTTTTAACGATACATAATACGGATTTTCTTTTCAAGTATTAATATATGCCTAAGGGTGGTCGCATTTGCCATGAAAAACAAAAAAGCCCCTTTGCAATCTATATGCGGGGGCTTTATATTACATTTTGGTGGCGATGCAGGGAATCGAACCCCGGACACTGCGGATATGAGCCGCATGCTCTAACCATCTGAGCTACATCGCCATATAG
>JAUXBD010000324.1 GCA_030619585.1 Desulfobacteraceae bacterium | reverse complement strand
TGTGAAATCAAATTTGCAGGTCTGCCTTTAACCGGCGCTGAAGCTCTGCTCTATTCCTACTTTGCTGTCTTGGCCAATTTCCATATCTTATACTTTTCCTTCTGTTTTCTCCGGATCTTTTTTCAGGATAGTAATTTGTGTATAAAAATTGCCGCCTGTCAATTGCCAAGCGTCTGTCATGGGTTTTAGTCTCACTTGTATCAGTCACTTTAAATTCCTTGTTTCAGTTTCACTTATATTTTGCAAACCATTATTTTTCAAGCTTAAATACAAATAAGTATATGCTAAAATTGTGCCAGTTCTTGAATGTGGCGCATGGAGAAGTGTTGTTTAGAAATTAGAGCTATTAAAACGGGGCTTTATATAGCTAATGCTAAAGGCGTGTCCACAGGTGCAATCAGAGAGTATTGTTATATTTATGAACTTTGGTTCACATTATTATATATACTTGCATGAATTTAGGGAAATAGATGTAACAACTTTGCATACAAATCATTATTGTGTGGAATTAAGATTGGGTGTAGGTTGAAATTTGAAATAATAAACTCCAAAATTTATAAAAACAGGTTGTTTAATATGAAAGAACTAAACATATTTCATGATACAGCACGTGATCCATATGCTTATGTGGAAAAATGGAAAAAGACTTTAAATAAGAAAGTTATCGGTTATTTTTGTTCATATGCTCCCGAAGAGCTGATACATGCCGCAGACGCGCTTCCGTTTAGAATCTTTGGCACCCATGGAGATATTAAGCTTGCCGAAGCTCATTTGCAGGCATACAGCTGTCTTATGGTAAGATCCGGACTTGAAGATGCACTTAGCCAAAGACTTCACTTTCTTGACGGCACTGTGTTTCCGCACACATGTGATTCAATACAGAGGCTTTCTGATATATGGCGTCTTAACGCAGGTTTCCCCCTTCATTATGATATTATACTTCCTGTAAAGCTAAATTCTATAGCGGCAAAAGAGTACATGGTCGATGTCTTTATAAAGTTTAAAGAGGAGCTTGAAAATGGCCTGGGAAAGGAGTTTTTACAGGAGGAACTGAAAAAAACCGTCAGATTATATAACAGGATTCGAAAACATATTGCCAATATCTATGAATTGAAGAGTCAATTCCCCGAATTAATATCAGGCGGGGATATGCATGATGTTTTAAAAACAGCGATGGTTATGGATCGAAACGACCTGTGCGGACACCTTGATGCTTTATCTAAAAAACTGGATGTTAAAAAAAGGGAAGTTAAATTAAGTGAGCAAAAAAGAATCATCGTATCCGGTGGAATTTGTAATCACCCTGATATATACTCAATCTTAGAGGAGTTTGGGGCGGTTGTTGTTTGGGATGATCTTTGCAGTGGCGGTCGGTTTTTTACAGGTGACATTGATGAAAACCAGGACCCCGTTGAAGCAATAGCCCAAAGATATATAAAAAGGGTTGTTTGCCCTTCAAAACATTCCGGCCTATATTCAAGAGGGGATAATCTTGTTAAGCTTGCTAAAAGGCATAATGCTGACGGCGTGGTGTTTCTAATTCTAAAGTTCTGTGATCCCCACAGTTTTGACTACCCTTACATGAGAACCTGTCTTGACAATGAAGGTATCCCGAATATGCTCCTTGAGGTGGAGGCCCAGCTATCATCTTCCGGGCAACTAAGGACACGACTTGAGACCTTTGTTTCAATGCTTTAAATGGAGGGCCTATGGAAATGATGGATAGTCGTAAACGTACTCGTGCACGTGCCGAGTACGAGCACGTTTACGTGTACAGTACAAAAGTAATGCGGGGTTAAGGAGAAAAATATGACAGATCGCAAAGGTGTTGCTGATCATGAAAAGGAGAAAAGAAAAATCAAGTGTGTCAAAACAATGAAAAAGATAATGACAGACTACTATATTGAGGCAAAAACCCCTTCCAAAGAGACAGGTAAAAAGATTGCCTGGATCACAAGCGGTGGCCCTGTGGAACCCCTTATTGCCATGGATGTGATACCTGTTTACCCTGAAAATCACGGGGCCATGATCGGGGCTTCAAAAATGGGAGTTGACCTTTGCGAAAAGGCGGAGGCTATGGGTTACTCAAAAGACCTCTGTTCATATGCCAGGGCAGACATTGCCTGCAGCACTGTTGACGGAGGTCCTATTGGCGGCCTGCCCAGGCCTGATTTTCTGGTCTGTTGCAACAATATTTGTGGGACGGTTTTGAAGTGGTATGAAGTTCAGGCCCGATACTATGATGTTCCCATTTTTATCTTTGATACCCCTTTTATCCATACTGAATTTTCCAGGCAGGCAAAAAAATATGTATGCCGACAGATAGAGGAATATATTGTTTTTCTTGAGCAGAGATGCAAAAGGAAAATGGATTTTGATAGGCTGGTGGAAGTGGGCAGGCGTTCTATACAGGCCCAAATACTGTGGCAGGATGTTCTTGATCTAACAGCACATAAGCCTTCCCCCATGACGGCTTTTGATGCTTTTTTTCATCTCGGACTTATTGTGACTCTCAGGGGTAAAAAGGTTGTTGTAGATTATTATACTCAGCTAAAAGAAGAGATGGAAGAGAGAATAGCCAAAGGTATAAGTATGGTGCCCGATGAGGAATACAGGCTTCTCTGGGACAACCTGCCAATATGGTATAAAACAAGATGGCTTTCCGAGAAATTTGCATCACATAATGCAAGCCTGGTTGCAGATACATATACCTCTGCATGGAGTGGAGTGGTACATCTTCTGGATGAAGATAATATGCTGGAAAGTATGGCTGTGGCATACACAAGTGTTCATATCAATATTTCAATTGACATGATGTTTGAAAAAATTAAAGAGATGATCATAAAGTACGATGTTGACGGAATGGTAATGCACTCCAACAGAAGCTGCAAGCCGTACTCCCTTGGCCAGTATGATTTAAGAAAG
>JAUXBD010000065.1 GCA_030619585.1 Desulfobacteraceae bacterium | reverse complement strand
TTCTTTACCATTAAATCCAAAATATGGGGCCCGGAGAGCACATATGCATCAGCTTCAAGGAGAAGAGAGATAATAACACAAACACATAAAAGTGCTGTAAATAAGTACTTAAGGGTCAAACGAGATAAAACCGGTTGCATTGAAAAAAATCCTATCCGGACAGGAAGATGTTGTCTGAAAATCGTGCGTTTTTGCCAAGGTCTTGCTCTATCCTGATCAATTGGTTGTATTTGGCAACCCGGTCAGAACGTGACATGGAACCTGTTTTTATCTGTCCGCTGTTTGTTCCCACAGCAAGGTCTGCAATAAAAGTATCTTCTGTCTCACCTGAGCGGTGGGAAATAACTGTAGAGTAGCCAGCCTGTTTTGCCATATCAATAGCATCAAGTGTCTGGGTTACAGTGCCGATCTGATTAAGCTTGATCAAAATGGAGTTTGCCACACCCTCTTTTATGCCTTTTGAGAGTATCTCAGGGTTTGTCACAAAAGTATCATCACCCACAAGCTGTATTGATGTTCCAAGTCGGTCCGTCATCAAAGCCCAGTTGTCCCAGTCCTGTTCATCAAGACCATCCTCAATGGAGTAAATGGGATATTTATCAATGAGATTTTCATAATATTCTATCATCTCAATGGCTGAAAGCTTCCTGTTTTCCGATTCAAGTATATATCTTCCGTTTTCATAAAACTCGCTTGCAGCAGCATCCATGGCAAGCCCGATGTCTTTGCCGGGCGTATAGCCTGCAGCCTCAATAGCATCTATTATAAATTTAAGGGCCGCTTCATTTGATTCAAGGTCAGGAGCAAATCCGCCTTCATCACCAACAGAAGTATTTAAACCTTTTGCTTTAAGAAGTTTTTTCAGACTGTGGAATGTTTCGGCCCCCATTTGCACAGCTTCGAATATGGATTTTGCACCAACAGGGATGATCATAAATTCCTGAATATCAAGGTTGTTGGCAGCATGTGCGCCTCCGTTAATTATATTCATCATTGGCACAGGAAGATACCTGGCGTTGATCCCCCCCAGATATTTGTAGAGGGGCAAACCATAGGCTGATGCAGTTGCCCGACAAGCGGCCATGGATACTCCAAGAATTGCATTTGCTCCCAATTTAGCCTTGTTCGGGGTTCCGTCCAATTCAATCATATGTGTGTCAAGGACCTCTTGATCAGCTGCATCAATATTGAGTACAGCAGGAGCTATGATGTTGAGGATATTTTTTACAGCTAATGTTACGCCTTTTCCGCCAAAAGGCTTTAACTCTTTGTCACGAAGTTCCATGGCTTCACGTTTTCCCGTGGAAGCGCCGGAAGGTACAGCCGCTCGTCCTATAGCACCGCAAGCTAAAACAACATCCACCTCAACCGTTGGATTCCCCCGAGAATCAATAATTTGCCTGGCTTTTATATTTCTGATAGCAGTCATGGCACCCTCATAGAATATAAATGATGATGTTTTATGGATTTAACTGTCGGGTTATAATTTGGACTTGACAAGTTTTTAGAAATAACTACTATTTTTATATTTTTATGTCAAGAAGTCTCGTTTAGCTGAAAATGGCCTTTTTTTATCGAACACAAATTTGGGAGTTTTTTTGTTAAATAAATTGATTGTTTAGTTATAACTGACAAAAGCGGAAGGTATCATGAAAAATACAGACCTATATACATGCGCCCACCTTATTGTGGCAGCAATAAGAATATATGAACATAAAAACACCGCTCCACCCTCAGTTGAAGAGGTTTGCAAGTCAATCTCATTTTCTTTGGAACAGGGTCACCTTATATGCAACAAACTGAAAGATAGCGGGGTTATCGATATTATTGAGGGGGCATATGGCCCCAGGGTTTGCATAAAAGACCATCTAGAAATAGAAAAGATCCCAAAAGAATCAAAAGAGAGCGGCATTAAAAGTGATCTTAAAAAGTTTCAGGATAGTCAGAAAAAGTTTTCAAAAAAAATCGAGGCTATGCAGGTACAACATAAGAAAAAGCAACAAGACCTTTTTGCCGAACTGGATCAGAAGCTTAAAGATAAGTTGAAAAAGTAGGCAAAAAGCTTGACCTTCCGGATCTCGCTATTGTGTTCAAAAAAGCCGTCTCTAAGAAAGAAATTACGAGAGCTGACATTCAAAAGCGCCATGGAAAAAATTCCATGGCGCTTTTTTAATGACTGCTTTTTAAAGCTTTGAAATAAGCTCTTCTGTAACCTCTTTTACGCTTGGGGCCCCATCCAGCTTTATATATTTAATGTCCCCTTTATCAGCTGCAATATCTTTAAAGTAATAGGAAGCAGCAAGGGTGCCGGTATCTGTATCATAGTAAATATTATGGCGTTTGTTTATAGCATCTTCATCCTGATCGTCAGCCCTTACTGTCAATGAACCACCGCATACCCGGCATTTGTCTCCATCGGGTTTAATCACATCAATGTATATATTGTTTGGGTGGTTGTTGTCTTTTTCGCAGAGCCTGCGTCCCATAATCCGGTTTTTGGCTATTTCGCGATCCAGAATGATCTCCACGACAATATCAAGCTTCATTCCTGCATCTTTAAGTGATTCATCCAACTTTATAGCCTGGGTTTTATTTCTGGGAAAGCCGTCAAGCAGCCAACCTTCTTTGCAGTCATCTCGTTTGAGGCGATCGAGAATCATGGGGATTGTAATTTCATCAGGTACTAAATCCCCTTTATCTATATACTCCTTTGCTTTTGCACCCAGCTCGGTTCCTCCTTTTATGTTATCGCGAAAGATTGCGCCGGACTCGATGTGAGGGGTATGGTACTTATCCTTTAAAATAGATCCCTGTGTCCCCTTGCCACTGCCGTTTGGCCCAAAAAATAAAATGTTCATACGAGTTCTCCTTTGTTAAAATTAAAATTATTAGATAAACCGGTTAAGTTTATATTTTTTATAAACAGCCCTATGTCTTGATCCTTGATTAAGCTGTTTAAAACTACTTTCTTTCTATAAAAAGAGCTGTTTTTTGTCAAGGTTCCAAAAATCTCTAACCTGAAGCGAAACGATCCAAGCCCCAGATTCCGCATCTAATATACAATATTATTCAAAATAGTTAAAAAAGCAACAAAACCACTTGACACGTTAAAAATCATGTTATAATTTGGCTTCAATACAAGGTGCCTACCTTTTTAAATCACAAAGCACTTTTTCCTTCGTAATCGAAATGCAAATCATGGATTTTGTCCCAGAGTGCCAAAAAAAATGGTTTTAAAAGAAAGCGCAAAGAAACTTTTTATACCTTAGATGAAAATTCCTAATCTATTATATTATAAAACGTTATAAAGGGTCGCACTATTAAACACTAACAAGGGAAAGCTCTTTCAGTTAGAAAAGATTTTTATACACAGGGTCAAGATTGCATAATTCTGTTGTTTAACCAAAAAGAAATAAAAACAATTAACGGGGAAAAGTTTAATGAATATTGTTGAACTAAAAGACATGAAGATCAGTGAACTGACCAAAATGGCCAAGAAGTTCAAAATTGACGGTGCTGCCGGTATGAGAAAGCAGGAGCTTATTTTTAGTCTGCTCCAGGCACAGATTGAAAAGGACGGTCTGATTTACGGGGAGGGAACTTTAGAGATCCTGCCGGATGGATTTGGATTTTTAAGAGCGCCTGATTATAATTACCTGCCAGGCCCTGACGATATATATGTTTCTCCATCACAGATTCGTCGCTTCAATCTTAGGACAGGAGATACGGTTTCCGGACAGATCAGGCAGCCCAAAGATACAGAACGGTATTTTGCCCTTTTAAAGGTCGAAGCTGTTAATTATGAAGACCCTGAAATTGCAAGGGAAAAGATACTTTTTGACAATTTAACCCCCCTTTATCCTGAAAGAAAGACAATGCTTGAGACAGACCCTGAAAATTATTCTACCCGCATTATGGATCTTTTAAACCCACTAGGCTTTGGCCAGAGGGGGTTGATTGTATCACCTCCAAGGTCGGGGAAAACAATGCTGCTCCAGGCCATTGCCAATTCCATTATAGCCAGCCATAAAGATGTTGTGCCCTTTGTCCTTCTTATAGATGAAAGGCCTGAGGAGGTAACGGATATGGCCAGGTCTGTGGATGCGGAGGTGATAAGCTCTACATTTGATGAGCCCATGGAAAGGCATGTCCAGGTGGCGGAGATGGTTATTGAGAAGGCAAAACGGCTGGTGGAGCACAAAAAGGATGTTGTTATACTATTAGACAGTATAACCAGGTTAGCCAGGGCTTATAATTCAGTTATGCCTCCCAGTGGGAAAATCCTTTCCGGTGGTGTTGATTCAAATGCCCTTCACAGACCAAAGCGGTTTTTTGGGGCTGCAAGAAATATTGAGGAGGGGGGAAGTCTTACCATTATTGCAACAGCTCTTATCGAAACCGGAAGCCGCATGGACGAGGTCATTTTTGAGGAGTTCAAGGGGACCGGCAATATGGAGCTTGTGCTGGATCGAAAGCTTGCAGACAGACGTACCTACCCTGCAATCGATATAAAAAAATCAGGCACACGAAAAGAGGAGCTCCTTGTAGAACCGGATGTGCTTAATCGAATCTGGATATTAAGAAAACTGCTTACAACATTAAATACTGTTGATAGTATGGAATTTTTACTTGATAAAATGAGAGGAACAAAGGATAATAAAGAATTTTTAGATTCGATGAACACATAAAAGATTGTAGGGGGTTGAAATTATAATGAAAAAAGACATTCATCCTGAGTACCATAAAACGTCCATAAAGTGTGCATGTGGAAATGAGGTTGAGGTCGGCTCGACAAAACCGGATATGAAAATTGAGATTTGTTCAAAATGCCATCCTTTTTTTACCGGAAAGCAGAAACTTATTGACACTGCCGGAAGAATTGAGCGTTTCCACAAAAAATATGCTAAGTTTAACAATCAGGAAAATGCAGGTTAAAAGATATACGAGTTAGATATAGTGTCGCGCATAAAGCCACATCATTCCTTAACCAAATCTGAAAATATAAACGGGTTGCAAGTATAAACAGATGTTTGATAAATTAGCAGGTGTTGAAGAGCGCTTTGAGAAAGTTGAACAGCTTTTAAGTGACCCCAAGATCGTAAAAGATCAGCAAGCCTGCCTTAAGTACAGCCGTGAACATGCTCAACTGAGCAAAGTTGTGAATGTTTTCAGGTCGTATAAAGAGATTACAAGCGAACTTGAAGGCAGTCTGGACCTGCTTAATGATGATGATGATGAGATAAAAGATCTGGCCAAAGCAGATGTTGAAGTGCTTATTAAAAAAAAAGAGGCACTTGAGAGCGACCTCAAAACACTTCTTTTACCCAAAGACCCTAATGATGACAAGAATGTTATCCTTGAGATACGAGCAGGAACAGGAGGGGAAGAGGCAGGTCTTTTTGCGGGTGATCTTTTCAGGATGTATTCAAGATTCTCGGAAAGAAGAAACTGGAAACGTGAAATAATGAGCGAGCATCCAACCGGTGTGGGTGGATTTAAAGAGATTATTGCCATGATACACGGCAAGGGCGCCTACAGTGCTTTTAAATATGAGAGCGGTACCCACCGGGTTCAACGTGTTCCCACAACAGAGACCCAGGGGCGGATACACACATCTGCGGTTACCGTTGCTGTTCTGCCTGAGGCTGAAGATGTTGAATTGCATATCGACCCTGGTGAGATCAAAGCGGATGTATTCCGGTCATCAGGCCCGGGGGGGCAAAGTGTGAACACCACAGATTCAGCGGTGCGTCTTACCCATCTACCCACAGGCCTTGTTGTCACCTGCCAGGACGAGAAATCACAGCATAAAAACAAAGCCAAAGCCTTGAAAGTTCTTCGCGCACGTCTGCTTGACAGAATGGTCAGTGAACAGCATGAAGAGATATCCCAGGAACGTAAGATGCAGGTGGGAAGCGGAGACAGAAGCGGAAGGATAAGAACTTACAATTTTCCCCAAGGCAGGGTTACAGATCACCGCATAGGGCTTACTCTGTACAAGCTCGATAGTATTTTGCAGGGTGAAATAGATGAAGTTATATGCGAGCTTGCAACATATTATCAAGCCCAGGCTCTGCAGAATGAAGAAAAAGCTGATGCACGTCGCCAATGCCTATAGCTAATGACTGGACCATACTAAAACTAATCAGATGGGCTGATTCCTATTTTAAATCCCACCACATTGACAGCCCAAGATCCACTGCGGAAATACTTCTTGCCCATTGTCTTAAAATAAAGAAGATAGACCTGTATCTTCGGTATGATCAACCCCTAAGTAGTGATGAGCTTGCTAACTTCAAGGTTTTAATCAAGAGGAGGCTACAAAGGGAGCCGGTTGCGTATATCACGGGTTGTCGGGAGTTCTGGTCTTTGGATTTTAAAGTTTCAAAGGATGTGCTTATCCCCAGGCCGGATACAGAGTGTCTGGTTGAAACAGCACTTAAAGTTTTATCACAAGATAAAGGTTTAGAAAGCGATTTTCTACCTGAGCCAAAGAGGATATTTGAGCCGGGTACAGGGTCCGGGGCTGTAATTATTGCTCTTGCGACAGAACTCATGTCCGGACTTTCAGATAAAGGGTCAACCGGTCTTTTTTTTGCATCTGACCGAAGCCCCAAGGCTGTGGATATTGCCAGGACTAATGCCAGACTTCACAATCTTGAGGAAAAGATCCATTTTTTTTCCGGAGACTGGGTTTTTCCTGTAAAAAAAAGGGCCCCATTGTTTGATATCATTATCTCAAATCCACCGTATATCCCTACCCAAACAATAGCTGAACTTCAACCCGAGATCCATAAGTATGAACCCAATATGGCCCTTGACGGGGGCGAAGACGGTCTTGAATCCATTGGGCATATCATCAGATGCGCGCACCTTTATCTTAAAGAAAAAGGCAGGCTGCTTCTTGAGATAGGCCATGATCAAAAAGAGATGGTGCAGGGCATTGTTGATGAAGGCGGATTTTATAAAGATGTGGGTTTTACAAAGGACTATGGCGGGCATTTTCGGGTTGTACAAATGGTGAAAAAGTAAGTTCTCAGAAAGTGGGGGAATATGGGGAATATACTGAACCCGGACCGCCCACTGATAATAAAATTGAAAATATCTGAAACTCGCATGCAAGCGTATCTAAAGAAAAAACAGGTGCGATAGTCATAAGTACTTGATACTTTATGCACAAATCGGGTTTAAAATGACAGCACTCATTATTCTCTGTTTTTTC
>JAUXBD010000338.1 GCA_030619585.1 Desulfobacteraceae bacterium | reverse complement strand
GGCATGGGGCGATTCTCCTACTATTTGTTTATATCCTTTTTATTTACACCAAGGGGTATGCGAGATGTCTCTTTATAAGTTGAAAGCACAACCGTTGTTCTTGTTGAGGCAACGGTTTTTATTGTTAAGATTTTATCCTTTAATAGTCTGTTAAGCTCCTTTGTGTCAAACACACGAACCTTTATAAGAAAGCAGTCCTCTCCGGACACAAAATGGACCTCCTGCACCTCCTGCATTTTTGAGAGCTCTTTTCCTGTGTCTATGTCACTTTTATTTTGCCTGGTTTTTACAGAAACAAAGGCAACCATGTTTCGTTTAAACTCCTCAGGGTTTAGCCTCACCTCGTAACCATCTATAACCCCCTGTTTTTCAAGCTTCCTTATGCGCTCTAAAACCGCAGAAGGCGCCATCCCTACCATCCGGGCCACCTCAACATTGGGTATTCTGGCCTTTTCCTGAAGAATTTTTAATATTTTCATACCTGTTTCATCTATCATTTGCAATATCCTATTTTTTGACGACTATAATTCATACCGTGCGCCTTTGTCAAGAATATATTACTGCAACCACTCCTTAAATGCGAATTCATTTAAAATGAATCTTGCAGTGTTTAACTAATAATAGTTAAAAAATATTTGATCTATACCTCTTTATAATATATACGCAAGTATACATATGTATAGTTAATGCAAACAAAACATTTGGTGCTGGAAAGTTAATGGATATTATGCAAATAGCTTTTTACGGTAAAACGGATGTGGGGCTGAAAAGAAAGAAAAACGAAGATGCATTTGTTGTGTCTCCTGATCGACTATTCTGCCTTGTGGCTGACGGTATGGGGGGAGCATCTGCGGGAGAACTGGCCAGTGATATCTTTGCAAAGGCTGCGCTGGATGTTTTTTCCGAAAGGACAGACAGTGTTGAAGAGGAAACTGTGCGATTGGTGCAAAAAGCCTTTACATTCGCCAATGACAGAATCCTTGATCATGTGAAAAAAGTGCCTGAACATCAGGGCATGGGCTGTACTGCTGAACTGGTAGTTTTTACTGAGAGCGGTTTTGTAATAGGCCATGTGGGAGACAGCAGAGTATACAGGTTCCGGAAAGGAAACTTAGAGCAGCTTACAACCGATCATTCACTTGTTCAGGAGCAGGTAAACCAGGGATTGATCACACCGGAAGAAGCAAGAAAACATTCCATGAGAAACATTATTCTCCGTGCTGTCGGCATTAAAAAAGAGCTGCCCCTGGACCTCATGAAGGGCAGGGCGCTTTCCGGAGATCTCTTTCTTCTGTGCTCTGACGGCCTTACCGATCTTGTTGATGACGAAATAATCAGTGAGATTTTTTCTAAAGAAGGTTCTTTGCCTGAAAAAACCGATCAACTTATTGAACTTGCCAAAGAGGCCGGGGGCAAGGATAATATTACCGTAGCTCTAGCTGAAGTGATTTGAAGCTTCAAACTTTTCATACTGTATCCATAGTACGTTATGAAAAACCGCTGGAATCGGTAAGAAAGGCTGTTGATCTTGCCGGCGGCCTGAATAGTCTTACAAAAAATCCCAGAGTCTTTATTAAACCAAACATAGTTTTCTGGACCCGTGCTGTGAATTTTCCCAAATGGGGTGTTATTACAACATCAAGGGTTGTCCAGGACATGGTTGTTCTGCTAAAGGAGCAAGGTGTGGATGATATAACCATTGGCGAAGGTATGGTTACCCTTGATCCAAAAGATAGAAAAACCCCTGCCCATGCTTTTAAATCCCTGGGATACGCTGCATTAAAAAAACGCTATGGGATAAAATATTATAATATAATTGAAAGGCCTTTTGAAAAAGTTGATCTGGGTGAAGGCGTCGAACTTAACTTTAACCGGGATGTTTTGCATAGCGACATTGTGATCGATCTTCCAACCATGAAAACCCATAATATGACCATTGTCAGCCTTGGCATTAAGAATCTTAAAGGTCTTATCGATATCCCCTCCAGGAAAAAATGCCACAGCCCGGACCTTAAAAAAGATTTGAACTTTTATATTGCCAGACTGGCAGACAAAATGCCCCCCATATTTACTCTTATTGACGGGATATATACACTTGAAAAAGGACCCGGAATTGACGGTAGAATGCGCAGAAGCAACACCCTTATTTGCTCCAATGATGTACTTTCAGCAGATATGGTGAGTTCAAAAGTACTTGGATACGATCCTTGTGAGGTTCCCCATCTGGTAAAAGCTGCAAAAAACCGAAAACGTACCCATGATCTTTCCGATATTAAGATCGTTGGTGAAAAGATAGAAGATGTTGCCTCACTGCACAAATACAGTTTTCCATACATAGAAGATGAAAATTGCACCCTACCTTTACCCCTGGCAAAAGAGGGTATAAAAGGTATCTATTATCGTAAGTTTGATCTTACAATGTGCACTTACTGTTCGAGTATGAACGGACTTATAATTTCCGCCATACGTTTTGCATGGAAAAATAAACCCTGGGAGAAAGTGGAGATTCTAAACGGAAAAACCATGAACCCCACTCCCGGCATGAACACAACAATATTGTTTGGAAAGTGCATATACAAAGCCCACAAGGACAACCCTGAAATAAAAAATATGATTCCCATAAAAGGGTGTCCGCCCAAGTTCGAAGATATTGTAAAAGCTCTTCATCAGGCAGACATTGATGTTGACCCGTCTCTATTTGACAATTTCGACAAAGCACCGGGGTTGTTTATGGGCAGATATGTTGGACAGCCTGAATTTGATGAAAGCTTC
>JAUXBD010000240.1 GCA_030619585.1 Desulfobacteraceae bacterium | reverse complement strand
GTTAAAGGATATACTTCAAAAACATCTTGGTGCATGTAAGGTTTTTTTTCACATGCTCACGGAAGATGGGTCCATAGTGGTAATAGCCCTTCCTGACTCAATGAAACTAAAGCCTAGCCGCGCGTTGACAAGAGAAGTCAACACCCTTTTCGGTTACGATGCTGTGAATACCACATGTACCCAGATAACAGCAGCTCAAAGACCGAACAACAGATTTCGTGGAAATAACAGGCGGAACTGACTATCTTTTTTTAAGTTCATTATACTCCTTAATCAAAGCTTCCACACTCTCAATATATTCCGGTTTAAATGGAAGGACTCTATCTTTACGAAAAAGCAAAAGCATTTGGCGTCCTTTTGGGTCCAGATGCAATGTTTTGACAACGTCCAGTATTATTTTTTTGCTTTCGTCGTCATAATCTTTCCGGACGCAAAACAAACTCTCTTGAAATACCGGAGATTTTTGCAGCACAGTTAAGTTTTTATTTACCTGGGGGTTCATTTCAACCATGGTTTGAAATCCGGTGTGTCTGACAATACAGGCATCGGCCTGCATAAAAAAAACAGGCAAGACAGCCTGTGATATTTTCTCCACTTTTTTTATATCACTGAAAAAATTGTCACTCTCCGGTAAACCGTTTTTTAAAAGCAGAGTAGTGAACCATAACAATGCGAGTCTTCCATTGCTACCCAGTTCTACTATTATCTTTTTCCCCCTTAACTGATTTAAATTATCAATTCCATCTTTTTTATTAACCAGCACAACATGCTCATTCCCCACAGCGTCTCCATAGACACTCAGGTAAAGAGGCTCAATGGAAACCATTAATTTTTTTAATCTGAAATATTCCAGTGTAGACATTGTTACTGCATCAACCTCTTTTGCCCTTATTGATTCTACCATTGAATCCATATTATTAAAAATGACAGTTTTTGTGTCATATTGTGCGTCCACTATTTCACCGAAATGTCTTGTAAACATTTCAATTGCTACCTGTGCATCATTTAAATTTACCCTGGTTAAAGCGTCTTTTGAATATCCCACTCTAAGATGCTTTAATCCGTTCGCCGTTTCAACAGGCTGGGCGTAGCTTATTAAAATGAATAAGGTAAAAGTGATCATAAATGAGCAAACGGATAATAGGATTTTTATATTAGATTTCATAATCTCCATTATGCTGATTGTGTATACAGCGTTATGTTTTTTGCAATGGTTTCCCATGTCCATTTTCGTTTTTTGTCGTCCGTTTCAAGCAAAGTTACCCGGAAACCCTTTCTATTGCTGCAAAAGCCGGTAAGTGGTACGACACATATGCCGGTGGCGGCAAGAAGGTAATATACAAAACGTTTGTCTGTCTGAACTCCTTTTACAATCTGTTCAACATATTTCTTTACCCCGGGGTCTGCGATGGGCAGCGTCTGTTCGTGGTTCAGCGCATCATCTTTAAAAAGCACCGGCATGTAGAAAGCACCCTGTGGTTTTGTAACATGAATATTATCAACCCTGGAAAGTATCTCCCATGCCTCGTTGACCCTTCCTTCAAACATTATTTTCCGTCTGTCCAGGTGCTCAAGATATCTTGGATCACCCATAACAGGAGGAATGGCGTACTGTGGGAGACTGGTGGAGCATACTTCGAGCATTTTTGCATTCAGAAGGCTTTTTGTGTATCGTGCAAACTCTTTATGTTTATCTTTATTAAAAATCTCTATCCAGCCGCACCTGGAACCCGGCCAGGGAAACTCTTTGGATATGCCTCTTAAGGCTATGCCGGGCACATCACCGATCACTTCGCTTAAGTGTACGGTGGAAGCGCCATTGTAAACTATGTGGGAATAGATCTCATCGCAGATCACAAATATATTATAGCGCCTTGCGATATCCACCATTTTTTCAAGAAAATCGCGGGGATATACAGCGCCTGTAGGGTTGTCGGGATTGATCAAAAGCATGCCGGCTATTGAGTCATTGTACTTTACCTTATTTTCAAGGTCTTCGAGGTCAGGCATCCAGTTTTTTTCAGGATCAAGTTCATAGGTTAGATGATCATACCCTGAATGGGCTGCCTCAGCTGATGAATGGGTTGAATATGCCGGCGAGGGGCCTATAACCCGTGCCTCTCTTTTAAGAAAGCTGAATATCTTTGCAACAGCATCTCCAAGTCCGTTAAAGAAAAGTATGTCATCACGGGTTACTTGAAATCCGTTTCTTTCATTTACCTTTCCGGCAAGAAATTCTCTTGTTTCAGTAACACCCTGGGTTGCCACATAACCGTAAGTCTTGTCCTCAAGGGTAAGATCCTTAATTATATCTTTGATCCATTGGGGAATCTTCTCCCCTTTCTGTATAGGGTCACCAATATTTTCCCAGGTTATCTCAACTCCCAGGTCCTGCAATTCCTGTGCAACAGCTACAATCTCTCTGATTTCATATGTGAGCTTTCCCCAGCCCACATGTTCTAAGTTTATTCGCATGTTTTATTGCCTTTTTATTAACCAACCATCTCTGCTTGAACACCGCTGATATTCAATACAATATAGACAGATACTCATCTATATTCAAGATATTATTGCAATATACAAAAAATATTTGTAAATATTCGGCTAAACCCTTCACTGATTATTTTTTCAGAAAAGATTTAAAATGCTTATTGAGAGGGTATAACCAAACATCCTTAATTGGAACACTAATTTTTCCTGATGGGCCAAGCTTCCCTCTGCCTTTAGTTTGTCCAACATTGTGCCAGTTAGCTGCCTTGTAACAAATGCCTTTAAAACGATTTTTTTGTACAAATGTTTCCAGTAAAACCGGTCTTATTTTATATTTTTTTTCCCAGTCATCAGGAAGTTTACGTGCATGTAATGCTAAAATCTTGGATGCAAGATTTTTTGATTGAATCCATGGGGGGATAGAGGGTCGTATCTTAAATATTAAATATTGATGTAAGTGAACTGAAAAACAAACTGGTCGACTCTTCATCCTTAACAAGGCAGTTGCCGTTTTACTGTTGACTGCCTTTTTTTTTAAAAAAATGGCAGAATACCTTGAGGGGTGGTGATCGTGCACAGGATGTAAACTGACAGCTGCTGTCCTTAATTTTTGACACTCTGCACCCGCGGGTCGGGATCTCAGTTCAATTGTAAAGAAATTAAGGTCTTCGACACCGAATAACGGGATTTCCGCTTCGCTACAACTGGTGGGCTGCTTGCCCACATGCTGATTACATAATCTGAATTGTCGGGCAGCATTTTTTACGGCCTATAATAAAACTGGCAAAAATTCTGTACGATAATTAAGTTCAGATTATGTAAGAAGACGCAAGTAGCATGACAGGCAGGGCGTTTAAGATGGCATCGGCTACCTGTTATAATGCAACTATGCTACGTTTGACAGGGCACTTCGTGGTGTGGGTGCACCTCTTAATAAGCCTTCAGTACTCAAGTCCTCATCGATATCCGGCCAATGAATGCCATAGCCTCCGCCACAAAGCTTCCAGTTATTTCTTTGTTCCGGTGTTGCGTGAAGTAGCCTGGGGTACCATGCAAGTGGAGCTGTAATGGTCCGCCCGTCCAGCAAGTCTACGCTTAAGGTATCTTCTGTAAAATACACATTTTTAACACTTTCACCTGGTTTAATGTCCGAAATACTCATGCCATGCCTCCAAAAAATTTTTTGTGTTTTCTATGACAATTGTCTCTATATCGCGAAGTTCCCTAGGGTTAAAGCCGAGATTACGGGAAAGCGCTACAGGCTCAATCCAAAATTTGCATGACTGGTCATCCCTGTCAATGTGAACATGGGGTGGTTCGTTTGGTTCATGACTGTTGAACGCAATATTCAGGACTAAGAGCAAAGACTGATTGACTCAGAATCGGAGTGGAG
>JAUXBD010000020.1 GCA_030619585.1 Desulfobacteraceae bacterium | reverse complement strand
GTTTGTTATATTGGGAAAGAGCATTATGTTATAAATAAAAAAGCTTCCGGGAGAAAAAAGGATCTGGCAGATATAGAAGCGCTTGGAGAAGAATAACTATACCGAACAACCGCATACACTCTAACAAGCAGGGTCGAGGCGCTGTGTTTTTAGCGATTTAGGCCTTAAAAGGTGGCAATAATCGTTTTTTTAGGTCCCAAAAGAGCAATATAGATAGAAACAAGGGAAAGCACGTGGCAAGAGCAAATAGACACTATGTTCCCGGATATATCTGGCATTTGACTCATCGCTGTCATAAAAGCTGAGTTGAATAGTGTCGTTTACTATTCAAACGAAACTTATACCCTTGTGGTGCAAAAGAGAATTTCTACTTAAATTTGCGAAGGATCGTCTTCGATTGATGCGGTGGCTGTATGAAGCTAAGAAAAAGTATGATCTAATGATTTTGAATTACATGATAACATCAAACATATACACTCACTGGTTTATGATCATGGAGGACGAGATGTTATCCCTAAATCTATTCAATTATTGGCAGGAAGAATCGGACAGGAATATAATGTAAGGAAAAAGGGAAAAGGTGCATTCTGGCAGGATCGATATCCTGCCACCGCCTTTGAAACAGGTGAACATCTCAGACAGTGTATTGTTTATATAGATTTGAATATGGTTCGAACCGGAGCTATAAACCATCCTTCACAATGGTATTGGTGTGGTTATAACGAGATTCAACATACACGCCGGAAAAGCATATTGATCGCTTATGAGAAGCTTAGAGAATTGGCTGGTTATGACACATTTGATACCTTTCAAATCGCACATAGAAAGTGGGTTGATGAGTCACTGACATCTCGTGAAAATGAGCGTGAAAGGCGGTGGGCTGAGAGTATTGCAATAGGAAGCAATAAATTTGTAAAAAAGATCATTTCGCAACTGGATTCACGGGCAAAAGGACGCAGGATTCTTGAAGTAGGTAGGTAGGAAAAGGCTTTTCAAATCCGTGAGGAAATAGAACCCTATAATGTCCTTTTTGATAGTGAAAAATGCGATATTGCCTCTGGAAATGTCTATAATTGGAGATAATATGCCTGATATCCAGGTGGTTATCGTGGTGCAACCCGAGAGGCTAAAGTAATTAAAAGTTATATTTTTAATTTATGCTTGATGAATGACGTAATGCGTCATATAATGTTGATATGATAAAAACTTTCAAATGTAAAGATACAGAAAAGCTTTTTAACGACTTGAGTGTAAAGAGATTCAGTGGCATCTCCAAGGTAGCAAGAATAAAACTTGAGGTTCTAAATGCCGCCGTATCTTTAAACAGTTTACGCGTTCCCCCAGGAAACAGACTTGAGCAATTGAAAGGAAACAGAAAGGGGCAACACAGTATCAGGATTAATGACCAGTGGCGCGTATGTTTCGTATGGAAAGACGAAAATGCCACTGATGTTGAAATTATTGATTATCATAAGGGGTAAAAAGACATGGCAAAAAAATTATCTCCAATAACACCGGGTGATGTTTTGTTAGAAGAATTTCTTAAGCCAATGGAAATTACACAAAATCAATTAGCTAATGATATTAAAGTACCTGCAGACCGAATTAGTCAAATTATCCATGGCAAAAGAGAAATAACAGCGGATACGGCATTAAGGCTTGGTAAATATTTTGGTATTGAACCAGAATTCTGGATAAATCTACAGATGCGATATAACATGAAAATAGCTAAGAGCAAGTTAGAAAAGAAAATAGAAAAAGAAGTTAAAGTACATTTCTATAAATCCAATAATCAGAATTTGGCAATGGCATAATATATTGATTCAAAGACATAAACCGCCGAACAATGCCATGCACATAATAGGCAGGGTCGTGGCGTTTATAGTATTTTCCAGATTTTGAGTTTAATTACTATTTTAAAAAGTCAGTAAGGACAAACTATGAAAAATGCAAAGGATTACATAGTGTTCCCTCTGGACCTTTCCACTTTAGAAGACATTATATACGGATGCTTTCCGGCCATGTGGGCATGTTCAAGGTTGGGCTTGAGTTGTTTATAAAATCCGGCCCTGAAATTGTGGACTATATAAACGAACATGGCAGGACAAAGGTGTTTCTATATCTTAAGCTTCATGATATCCCGGAAACAGTTCAGCGGGCCATGAAGATAGTAGCAGATCTTGATGTGGCTTTTGCAACCGTTCATTGTGGAGAGTCTGCTGCAATGCTAAAAGCAGCTGTAAAAGGGAGGTGCTGGAAAGGTGGGTGTTCTTGGGGTTACGGTCCTTACCAGTGTTTCAAAAGACGATATCAGGGCCTCTGGATTTAAAGATGAATTTTCTTCTGATATGAAAAGCCTTGTAGTAAAAAGGGCTATGACTGCAAAAGATGCAGGCTGCACAGGCATCGTTTGTTCAGGGCTTGAGGTTAAGCTGATAAAGGAGAAGCTGGGCAAAGATTTTATTGCTGTAACACCCGGCATACGTCCCTTATGGGAAGCCCATGGTCAAGATGACCAGAAACGGGTTACAACACCTGCTAAGGCGATAAAAAGCGGCTCAGATTATATTGTAATCGGCCGACCCATAAGAGATGCAAAAGACCCGATAGAAGCTGCCAAACGAGTTGCCAAAGAGATTGAGGCAATTGATTTGTATGGCTAATGGGCTTCAGCCCAGTTTTTACCCACACCTATGTTCACCTTCAGGGGAACTTTCAGGTTCCACACATTTTCCATGATCCTTTTCATCATACTCTTGACCGCATCAACTTCATCTTCCGGAGTTTCCAGAACGATTTCATCGTGAACGGAAAGAAGCATGACCGATTTTATGTTTTTTTCCCTGATGGCCGTATCCACTTTGATCATGGCCAGCTTGATAAGGTCGGCTGCGGTTCCCTGGATAGGAGTGTTGATTGCCGTGCGTTCGGCAAACATTCGCATGTTCTTGTTTGAACTGTTTATTTCCGGCAGGGGCCTGATTCTGCCAAGAAGGGTGCTTGTCATTCCTGCTCTTCTTGCATCTTCAATTGTGTTTTCTATAAAGCTTTTTACTCCTTTGTATCTTGCGAAATAGCCGTCAATATAGTTTTTTGCCATTTTCTGGCTGATACCCAGCTCTTTTGCCAGGCCAAAAGGGCTCATACCGTAAACTATCCCAAAGTTGATGGCCTTGGCCTGCCTTCTTACGTCAGGGGTAATAAACGATGGAAGAACCTGAAACACTTCGAGCGCTGTTCGAGTGTGGATATCCTCATCGGCTTCAAAAGCTTTAATCAGGATTTTGTCGTCAGCATAGTGGGCGAGGATTCTTAGCTCTACCTGTGAGTAGTCTGCTGCAATAAACAGGCAGCCCGGTTTTGGAATGAATGCTTTTCTTATCTCTTTTCCCTCGTCACTTCGGATGGGAATATTCTGCAGGTTGGGTTCGGAGCTTGACAGTCGGCCTGTGGCGGTAACTGTCTGGTTGTATGAAGTATGTATACGGCCTGTTTCAGGATGTATTAGCTCGATGAGGGCATCTGTATATGTTGATTTGAGCTTTGCAAGGGTTCTGTGTCTTAAAATAAGCGCCGGAAGTTCATGCTGTGTTGAAAGGGTAGTCAACACATCAACATCAGTGGAGTAGCCGGTTTTCTTTTTTGTTTTTTTCTGTACCGGGAGTTGAAGCTTTTCAAAAAGAATCCGGCCGAGTTGTTGTGATGAATTAAGGTTAAACTCCTCTCCTGCGATCTGATAGACCTCCTCTTGAATCGTCGTGAGCTGCTGCCCAAAGGAGGATGAGAGGTCGCAAAGCTTATCTTTATCAACCAGGATACCTTCCATCTCCATTGCCATTAATATCTGTAAAAGAGGCATCTCAACATCTTCAAAGAGCTTTTCCAGCCCGGACTCTTTTATCATGGGCTGAAAAATTTTGTAGGCCATAAGTGTTATGTCGGCATCTTCGCATGCATAGGGTACGGCCTTTTCCACGGGGACCTCCGCCAGGCCCTTATCCTTGTTCCCTTTTCCTGCAACATCTTCAAAAGATATGGTTTTATGGTCAAGAAAATCCATGGCGATCCTGTCCAGGCTGTGGGAATGTTTTGACGGATCAATAAGATATGATGCCACCATTGTGTCAAAAACAATGCCCTTAAGATCTATCCCGTGACGTTTTAGAACTGTCTGGTCATATTTTATATTCTGGCCTACTTTTTTAATTTCAGGGTTTTCAAGCAAAGGGTGCAGGGCTTTTAACACATCGCTTAAAGGGAGCTGGGCCGGCGCATCAGGATCAACGTGGGCACAGGGTATGTAAAAAGCCTCATCCTTTCTTACGGCAAAAGACAAACCAACAAGGGCGGCCCGCATGGGATTTTTTGAGGTGGTTTCGGTATCAACGGCAAACAACCCGGCTGTGTTAAGTGTTGAGATCAGGTCGGTCAGGGCTTCGGTGTCAAAGACCCCCGTGTATTTTTTTTTGGAAAGGTCGCTTTTTTGGGAATAAGACAGGGACAGTTGTTTGAACTCAAGATTTTTAAATATTTTTGATAAAGCATCAGCGTCAGGTTCTTTTTTTATTATCTGGTCAGGCTCCAATGATATTGGAGCATTTGTGTCTATGGTAACAAGCTTTTTGCTTAGAAAAGCCTGGTCTTTGTATTTAACAAGGTTTTCATGCTGTTTTTTCTTTGTTATGGTATCAACCTTTTCATACAGCTCTTTTATGCTCCCAAATGTTTTTATTAAAGAAGCCGCTATTGTTGGTCCAATACCGGGAACACCTGGAATGTTGTCTGCCGTGTCACCGGAAAGACCCATAACATCGATCATTTGGGAAGGTCTGAGCCCAAAGGACTCCTCAATAAAACTCACGTCTATTGTTTTGTTCTTCATCGGGTCCCAGATAATGGCCTTTTCAGTTACAAGCTGCATGAAATCCTTGTCTCCTGTAACCATGATCACATGAAAACCCGCATCCTGACCCTGGCGGGAAAAAGTGCCTATAAGATCGTCAGCTTCAAACCCGGGCATCTCAATAACTTTAAGGTTAAACCCCTTTGTTATCTCCTTTATATATGGAATCTGAACAGACAGATCTTCCGGCATTGCCGGGCGATTGGCCTTGTATTTTTCATACATTTCATGCCTGAAGGTCGGTCCCTTTGCATCAAAAAACATAACCAGGTACTCAGGGTCCCTATCTTCAATAAGTTTTAAAAGCATTCTGGTAAAGCCGAAGGCGGCGTTTGTGGGCAGTCCTTGTGAGTTGGATAGATTCCTGATTGCATGATATGCCCTGTAAATATATGCAGAACCGTCTATAAGGTACAGTGTTTTTTGTTTTTTCATTTTTTTAAAGTCCAATCTCTCCCGTACTTTTTTGCATGGTATTATCTCTTGACATGCCTCGGGCTAAACCGGTTGACATGGTATGTGTCCTGGGTTAATTTTTATCTCCCTAAGGGTCATGAGTAAGCTTCAATATAGACAGATCAAATAACATGCATAAAAAAAAACAACAAGACCCAGGGTATACAGGATAATGATATGCCAACTGGTGTTAGGCGACTTAAAACATCATACCGGGAAAAACGTAATGCCAGGGGGAAAATATGCCATTGCTGTCGGGGAAAGTTTACTTTCTGCTGGAGATGCAGGTGCGGGTTTACAATGTGCCAGGGGTGTCTGGATGAAAATGCCTGGGGTATGACATGCAATGGAATCACCTGGCAGTGTCCGGATTGCGGAGAGCAAAACGGCCTGGGCAATCAATGAAAGTGTTTTTTTGTTGAGTTGAGATGCCGGACCTACTCTTGGATCTTTTTTTTCCGTAGCTGGAGATAGATGTCTCGCTGAGACACATAGGGGTTTATTGTGGCTTCCTTGAAGGCTTTGTACTCACCTATGTAAAAAGAGGCGATGTTGATTTTTTCCAGGATGCTGAGTTCAACAGCACGTGAGTTATCTGAAGAAAACATGTGGGAAAGAGGGTTTAAGAAACCGTCGCCAATTGTGCCGATGGAGTCACGAAGAGTTGACGGCCCAAGAAGCGGCCATACAATGAAAAAGCCATCTCCCACTCCGTATACACCAAGAGTTTGACCCAGATCCTCTGCATCGGGTCTGGTAAGTTGAGGGTGTTTGCCGGCAGGGTCGCCAAAACCCAAAATACCTATAGTGCTGTTAACCAGGAATCGGGCAAACTCCTTTTCAGCAGCAGTTCCCTTGCCCTGCAAAAGACAGTTGACCATGCGTACAGGTGTATATAGGTTTTTGAAAAAATTTTTGATACATAGTCTCACTACTACCGGTGTAACGGCTCTGTAGCCTTTGGCAACGGGCTCTATAACCCAGAGAATAAGCTTGTCATTGACATGAAACATGGCCACGTTCCAGGGTTTCAGGGGGTCGGCCACTCGCATTGGTTCATCCTCTATAAGGTCAAACTCCTCATCAAAAAACTCGTCATCATCTTGCTCCTCGATCAAAGACTTGCCATTTTCTAAATCCCTTGTTTCCAAATCATTGGTTTCCATATTCTGGTGTGGCAAAGATTTTATGGATCCGTCAAAGGGGATAGCGGGTGTGTGATGGGCACATCCCATTGAAGACAAAAGGACAAGTATGAGGGCCGTTAGCAGGCGTTTGAATCGGTTTTCAGTCATTTGTTCTTAAAAAGATTAAATTTGCTTATCATTAGCACAGGTTAGTGAAAAGGCGCCAAAGTGTCAAGCAAGAATGTTTTGAATCTCCTTTAAGCTTTTTATGTGAAAGTCAGCGTAAAGAGATTTGTTGCCGTATGCCACAAGGGTGATGCCCGCAGCTTTTGATGCGAGCTCATCAAGTTCTGAATCACCCACATAGATAGCCTGATGAGGCTTTATTTTAAAGTGCTCAAGGATTTTAATCAGGGAATCCGGATGAGGCTTGGGTTTGTCCACGTCAAGGGCTGAAACAACAAGGTCAAAATACCCCTCAAGTCCATGTTCAACAAGGACCCTATCCATTGTGTCTGTCCGGTTTGTGGCAATTGCTGTTTTGTATCTTGGCTTGAGTGTTTCAAGGAGGGGTTTTAAGCCGGGCTCTATCTCCATATGTTTAATATAGGGAAGATAACTTACTTTTTTGCGAAAGGCTTGTGCCTGGCTTAGGCTTTCAGGGTCTTTAAAAAGAAATGCCAGGGATTCGTCAACTGTATGCATCTGGGCATATTCAAACTGCTCGGGGGTTATTTCCGGTTTATTAAAAGTTTTAAGAATATGGTTATAATAAGCCGAGTTTGCTTTCCCGGAGTCAAACATAACTCCGTCACAATCAAAAGCAACGACTTTAATATCCTTCATAAAGACCGGTAGATAGTTTAGATAATGGCTTTTTTCAATATCGGATTACTGACACGTTAATTAGTTTCTTTTTTCACCTCATTTTCAGGTGCGTTGCTTTGATTTTTTTGAAGCTCTTTTTTCGGTGTCGGCTTTGGAGCCGGTTTATTTGTGACCGGTTTATTTCTCTCAGGTTTTTTTACCCTAATATTTCCGCTTACAAATATATCGATTTCAGGCTGGACCTTACTGTTAGTTGTGAGAAATATTGTGTCCTGGTACCGGCCTTTTACCTTCTTAGTGTTTTCAACAGTAACAAGATATCCTGTTTTACCGGGCTCTTTCAGCTCTTCAAACTGATACTTAATATGAGTTCCGTTTTTTGCCCTAATATTGGTTATGTTAAAAGGATATTTTGGTGTGGGTTTAATGGTAACCTCTTTTTTCAATTGCGTTCCCTCAACCCCCGCCAGTCTCACCCTTCTTGGTTGAATGTCTGCAAACAGTTCAATAGCACCCGTAACGGTTAAAGACAGTGTCTGCTTTTCTTTGTCGTTTGTGTGTACCTGTATTCTCTTTTTTATAATTCGGCCACCCAACCCTTTTGTCTTAACCTTAATTGTTACTTTTCCCGCCTCGCCAGGAGGGATTTGTCTCGTATATGAGACAGCTGTGCAACCTCAGCCGGGTTTGACTTTTTTGATGATAAGTTGGGCTGTTCCTTTGTTTTGAATAACAAAATCATGCAGCACCTCAGCACCTTCCAATACCTGCTCAAATTTATAGGTTGGCTCCGGAATATCTATTTTGGGTTGACCGCTTGGTGGTGTGTCTTCCCCAAAAGAGTTGGCTGTTGAAAAAATCAAACAAGCCACAAAAAGAAAAAAAGCCTTGAATCTCATACCTTTAAATTCTCCTTTACGTTCTATTGTTATGGTTGGTTAAACTCGATAAATTTAAGGCGCATTGTCATAAATGTCAAGAAAACATTAAATTTTGCCGTTACCCTACATCATAGAAAACGGATCCACATCCACGGCAACCTTAACGCCCTTCTTGTTAACACCGGTTTTGTTTGTGAATAGGAGAGCTATAATAAATTTGTGAAGGTGCCCTGCCCCAAGCCCTTTTAGCAGTATCTGCCATCTGTAGTGCCCGGATAATTTCGGCAGCGGCGCTTGGACAGGCCCAAGCACTTCAATATGCTTAATAAATGAAGCGTTTTCCTCCAAAAGTTTCCTGCACATCTCTCCCATGAACAAAGCATGAATCTTGGTTTTTTTCTTGTCTTTTCCTGAAATCCTAATCTGAATAATCCTTGAAAACGGAGGGTAATTAAGGGCTTGTCGGTATTTGATCTCTTGATTGTAAAACTCTGAATTGTCCTGGTTGCTTGCAGATTTAATACTGAAGTGGTCCGGGTTATAGGTTTGAAGAACAACCCTGCCCGTGGCCGCCCCTCTTCCAGCCCTTCCAGCCACCTGTGCCAGCAGCTGAAAAGTCTGTTCCCCGGCCCGAAAGTCGGGAAAATTCAAAGACATGTCCGCACAAATAATTCCAACAAGAGTTATGTTTGGAAAGTCATGTCCTTTTGCCACGATCTGAGTGCCCACCAGGATATCTATCTCTTGGTTTTTAAGTTTTTTCAGTATTTTAATAACCGAACCTTTTCGCAGGGTAGTATCTCTGTCCATCCTTGCCACTTTTGCATCGGGAAACAATGCCTGGGCCGCAGTCTCTATTTTTTCAGTGCCTATCCCCAAAAGCTTTATTCCCGATGAACCACAAGAGGGGCAGTTGGAGGCAGAAGCTCTGGTAAATCCGCAGAAATGGCATTTATATGCGTTTACCGACTTATGAAGTGTAAGGGAGATATCACAGTTTTTGCATTTAACAGACTCGCCGCATGTGCCGCAAACAGGAAATGTTGAAAAACCCCTTCTGTTCAGAAACAGCATCACCTGCTCTTTTCTGTCAAGGGCGCTTTTCAAAGTCGGATCGTAGCCATGTCGTTCTGT
>JAUXBD010000290.1 GCA_030619585.1 Desulfobacteraceae bacterium | reverse complement strand
TGGTTACATTGGTTGCATTAGTTATGTTGGTTAAATTAGTTGTATTGGTTGCATTTTAACCGATTAAACCAACTAACTAATCAAACTAATAAAACTCTAATTTATCTCCGTCCAAGCAGTTTTCCTATCTCTTCGGGTACAGCATGGGCAACTTCAGATGCAAGAAAGCCAAATGGCCTGTTTGACCCTGCCAAAGTGTCTGCGGCAGCTCCGTGAAGATAAACTCCTGTATGGGCGGCAGACTCAGGTGTGTAGCCCTGGACAATAAGCGCCCCTATTATGCCGGTCAGCACATCACCCATACCGCCTGATGCCATGCCGGGATTGCCCGTTGTATTTATATACACATTTCCATCAGGATGCGCTATAACTGTTCGGGCGCCCTTTAATACAACATGAACATTAAAGTCTATTGCAAATTCCCGGGCGCATTTTATTCTGTCCCCTTGAACTGTTTCAGGCGTTGACGAAATAAGCCTTGCCATCTCGCCTGGATGCGGGGTTAAAATAACAGGGGCTTGTGCGGTTTTCAAAATATCGAGGGTGCCTGCCAGATTGTTTAAGCCGTCAGCATCAATGACAACAGGAATTGTGCTTTCTGCAACAATCCTGCAAACAAGTTTTTTTAAAGAGGTGCCTGTTCCAAGTCCCGGGCCTATGGCAATACATTGTTTGCCGGAAAGAAGATCCATGATCTTATCAAAAGATGATTCACAAATCAGGCCATCTTTTGTTTCAGCAAGGGGATAGGTCATGGGCTCCAGGCACAAGGTCTCTAAAACAGGGTGCAGACTTTCAGGCACACCAAGGGTTACAAGGCCGGCCCCAGACTTCATGGCTGATATGGCGGCCATTGCCGCCGCACCCGTTTTCCCCGGCGACCCTCCGATCACAAGAAGATGGCCGACACTACCCTTATGCGCATCAAAAGCCCTTGGCTTAAGATCGTTTTCCACCGTATCTTTGACAAGAAGATACTGGCCGGGGTTTACCTTTTTTCTAATATGAGCAGGTATTCCAATATCTATTACTTCAAGGTCACCCACGTATTTAGCGCCGGGAGAAAGAAAATGACCTGTTTTGGCAAACCCAAAGGTTGCCGTTGCATCGGCCTTAATACAGGCGCCGCAAGGCAGTCCATTATCCGAATCAAGACCGGAGGGTATATCCACTGAAAAAACAGGCCTTTTTAAACTGTTAATAAACTCGATAACCTGTTTAAAATAATCTTTTACATCAGATTTCAAACCGGTTCCAAGAATGGCATCCACCAAAAGATCCTGGTGCAAGATAGATGTCTTATTGTTAACAAAAGCATCCGGGTCAGGCATCTCAACAACAGGAACATTTAGGGGGGAAAGCAGCTTGAGATTTGCCAGTGCGTCCCCTTTTACTTTGTCTTTACGGGCAAGAAGGTATACTGTTGTTTTTACCCCCATCTCCTTAAGATAGCGGGCAATCACGAAACCGTCACCTCCATTGTTGCCTCTGCCCGCAAAGATGCCGACTTTTTTTTGAAAAATACCAGGGAACCTTTCAATGAGCATCCGGGTTGTACCTCTTCCGGCATTTTCCATAAGAACCCTGCCCGGGATTCCAAATGATTCGATTGTCAACCTGTCCATATCCTGCATCTGTTTTGCAGTAACAAGAAACATGGGTTTACTCCTGGGGACTGCTAGTTACAATGATCTAAAAGTCAATAGTCATTCCGGCGGAAGCCGGAACCCAGTTTTTTTAACTGTGTAGATATGAGCTGGACTCCGGTTTTCACCGGAGTGACGACTTTTTACACGACCATCAGTATTATAACTCCTTAATTAGTTCCAGCATCTCTTTTACAGCCCTATCCATGCCCACAAACACTGCCCTTGAGATTATGCTGTGCCCTATGCTGAACTCGTCGATCTCGCTAAGCCCTTTGAAGGCTTTTATGGTATTGGTGCACAGGCCATGGCCTGCATTTACACCCAGTTTTAAACTGTGTGCAAGTTTTACAGCTTCCACAATTTTAAAAAAAGCCTGATCTTTTTCTTTGAAAGTTTTGGCATCACAAAATGTTCCTGTATGAATTTCAACCATTTTTGCATCTATCTTTTCAGCTATTTCTATCTGGTCCGGTTCCGGATCTATAAAGACACTCACCTGAATGCCTCTTTCCTGCAGGGTGTTTACGGTTTTGGCGATGGCTGTTTCCTGTTTGATAAGGTCAAGGCCGCCTTCGGTTGTAAGTTCTTCCCGTTTTTCAGGAACAAGGGTTACAATTTCCGGCTTTATATCAAGCGCGGTTGCGACCATTGCTTTGGTTGAAGCCATCTCCAGGATAAGCTTTGTCTGTACAGTCTCCCGTAAAAGCCTAACGTCACGATCCTGGATATGGCGCCTGTCCTCTCTTAAGTGAACGACTATACCACTAGCCCCGGCAAGTTCTGCCAGGACTGCTGCTGCCACCGGGTCCGGATAAGAAACATTTCCCCTTGCCTGCCTTAAAGTAGCGGTATGGTCAATATTCACAGCTAAGCTAGCCATCAACAATCCTCCTTGTTTAGTAGTTTTTACTTATAACGAATCTTATAATATTTTTAATAAATCATTGGTTTTTGTCTCCATCTGTTTGGCCTCCTTCTCCGATTTCTCATGATCATAGCCAATAAGGTGAAGAATACCGTGCACCAGAAGTTGTGTAAATCGTTCCATTGTCGTTATCCCGGCAATCTTCCCCTCTTTTTTTGCAGTATCTATTGAGATAACAACATCTCCCAGAAGGTAGGGCGTTATGTTTGAAAAATCGCCCTCATGCATGGGAAATGCTATAACATTTGTTGGTCCTTTTCTATTAAGATATTCCCTGTTTAGCTTTTCTATATGGGGGTCGTCAACAATCAGGATGGAAAGTTCTGCATCAGGACAGCCCAAGGCGCTTAAGACGGCCTGCGCCGTTTGCAGTACTTTTTTCTGGGGTATCTTTTTGCTGTGTTGTTTGTTGCTTATCAGTACTCCCATTTTTCCCCTTTCCACCGGCTGCGACTACGTTTTCGGGATATTCTATTCTATGGTGGTAGATTCCGCTTAATATCTTATTAAAGCTTTTGGCTATATTGTTCAGGTCTTTTAATGTCAACTCGCAGTTTTCCAGTTGTCCGTCTGAAAAGATTTTATTGATAAGGTCCTGAACAAGACCTTGAATCCTTGCCCTTGTTTAGATTTTCCAGGTTCAACCGCCATTTTAGATGACCTTTTAAATGTTTCGAAAAAGGAACGTTTGTTTCCAGAATTTGACTTGATGGTTTCCAATGAAAAAGAAGGTGTAACTGAATTGGT
>JAUXBD010000342.1 GCA_030619585.1 Desulfobacteraceae bacterium | reverse complement strand
TGGCATTCTTTTTTCCGGTCCCAGGGGCACAGGAAAAACAACCATTGCCAGGATACTGGCAAAATCGATGAACTGCTCAAACAACAAAAAAGAACCCTCCCCAAACCCCTGCAATGAATGCAGGTCCTGCAAAGAGATAACTTCCGGAAACGCCGCAGATGTTTTTGAAATTGACGGAGCATCTAATAACTCTGTGGATCAAATAAGAAATCTTCGTGAAAACATCAAATATATGCCGGCCCATAGTCCATATAAAATATATATAATTGATGAAGTTCACATGCTGAGCATTGCAGCTTTTAATGCGCTTTTAAAAACACTTGAGGAACCCCCGGCACATGTTATGTTCATGTTTGCAACGACCGATCCCAACAAAATTCCCACAACAATTCTTTCACGCTGCCAGAGGCATGATTTAAGACGCATCAGCCTTGAGGCCATTTCCGAGCATATGGAACACCTGTGCAAAAACGAAGGGGTCGACATAGCAAGTGAAAGTCTGGAACTTATAGCAAGGGAAGCTGACGGATCAATGAGGGATGCTTTAAGCCTGCTTGACCAGGTTATAAGCTGCTGTGAAGGAAAAGTTAACCATGACCATATTATAAATGTACTCGGCGTTATAGACAGAAAAATAATTTTTGATATTTCCGGTGCCGTACTATCGGGCAAAATCCCGGAAATCCTTGATATGGTTGATGAGATATATGCAAGAGGCCATGACCTGAAAATTCTTTATTCAACTCTTATTGAGCATTTTAGAAACCTTCTTATAGTAAAAATGGGAAAAATAGTAAATAAGTTGGTGGATGTTCCGGCCCATGAGCTAAACATGATGAAAGAGCAGGTACAACCCGTATCCAATATATTTTTAAATCAGATTCTGGATATTTTATTCAATCAGGAAGCTGCTGTAAAGCTATCAGCCAAACCCAAGATTGCCCTTGAGATGGTATTTATAAGGATGTTTGAAATAAAACCAGCCCTTCCCATTGATACCCTCATTGAAAAATTTGATACTTTAGGAAAAGAGCTCTTTAGCTCTCTTCCGGAAAAACCAGAACAAAAATCTAATATGCCCCCTAATGTACCGGATACTTACCAAACAGACAAAGAGGAGGCCGACTCAACGATAAAGAGTGCTCAAACTTCCCAGTCCTCATCAGTGACACAGTGTTTGCCGGATAATCTTGAACCGGGCAATCTTGAACCCAGTAATATTGATATAGATAATCTTGGGAACGACCCGGTAAAAATAAAAAAAAGATTACTTGACATTATAACTGAAAAACATCCATCACTAAAACACCCTTTGGAAAACAGCACCTTAAAAAAAATATCAAACGAGGATATCGAGCTTGATATAAATGGCGGTGGTTTTCACCTGAACATGATAAAGCGGAAAAAAGATGTGCTGGAAAAAATATGCTGCAAATTATTCGGCAAAAAGATTAATATCATAATTAGCGCAAAAAAAGGCACCGATAATAACAATAATAAGGCAAACACAAATGGCCTTTTGAAACAGGATGCTTTCAACCACCATCTGGTTGCAGAAGCGATAGAAATTTTCAAAGGCAAAGTTGTGGATGTTAAGACTTCATAGGAGGTATATTTATGAAAGGTATGGGAAACATGATGAAGCAGGCCCAGAAGCTTCAGGCTAAGATGGCGAAACTCCAGGAGGAATTGGGCGGCAAGACGGTTGAGGCCACATCCGGCGGAGGCATGGTCAAAGTCGTGGCTAATGGAAAACAGCAGATCGTATCGATTAACATTGAAAAAGAGGTTGTTGACCCTGATGATGTTGATATGCTTCAAGATCTTATAACTGCCGCAATAAACGACGCCCTTGCAAAATCCCAGGAGATGGTTTCATCTGAAATGGGCAAACTTACCGGCGGACTCAATATTCCGGGATTGATGTAGATTATCCATGAACCACTATCCGGCATCCATTTTGAATCTGATTAAAAACCTGTCAAAGCTTCCAGGTCTAGGGGAGAAAACAGCGGAACGGCTTGCCATGCATCTTCTTAAAGTTTCCCAAAGAGAAGCGCAGCAGCTTGCGGACAGTATTGTTGAGTTAAAAAAACAGGCAGGACTATGCTCCATGTGTTTCTCCTTAAGCGACGGTGATCTTTGCAAAATATGCAGCAACCCTTCAAGGGACAGAACGCTGTTATGTGTTGTTGAACAGCCTGCTGACATGGTGGCTATCGAAAAATCAGGCGGTTATGCAGGGCTGTATCATATACTTCAGGGGAATTTGTCACCCATGGATGGTATAGGCCCGGACGACATCAGGGCAAAGGAACTTGTCGCAAGGGCTATGCAGGGTGAAATCAAGGAGATTGTAATTGCCACAGGCACAAATGTTGAAGGTGAGGCAACCGCCTCATACCTGATAAGCTGCCTTGAAAACTATCGGGTGAAACTGTCACGAATAGCTTCGGGAGTACCCATAGGAGGTGACCTGAAATATGTAAACCAGGTTACCTTGAAAAGGGCCATGGAGATCCGCTATGACCTTTGATCCAGCCCCATCTGTCTCAGAGGTTGACTTCTTTGAGTGTGAAAAATGCGGCATATGCTGCAAAGGGTATGGTGGAACTTTTGTAACAAAACAAGATATTAAAACAATAGCAAGTTACATTAATACTGGCCCTAAGGATTTTGTCGCCGATTTTTGTCAGATGTCCGGCAACAAGCCCCTGCTGGCACAGGCCGAAAACGGTTACTGCATATTCTGGGAAAAACTGTGC
>JAUXBD010000028.1 GCA_030619585.1 Desulfobacteraceae bacterium | reverse complement strand
CGGGAAGAAGGCGGCTTTTGAGCTTGAAGATCTCTCCGCAACCTATTTCACAAAGCAGGGTGGCAAGGTATATCTTTTAGCAAAACACGGTATTTTATCAATGAGGTCAAATAATATTGAAGTTTTTGGAGATGTGCTGGTAAAAGATGAAACCCTTGGAATGAAGACTGAAAAGTTGCAATATGAACACAACAGGAATATAATACATTCAAAAACTCCGGTGACAATTTCCGGTGACTCACTGCATATTACCGGTAATTCGATCATGATCGATCTTGAAACAAACCGCACCATACTCAAAGGCGATATCAAAGGGACTTTTAGTGGTAATTTTGTCTTATAATCAAATGTATTGTTTCAATTTTTACCAGATTTTTGAAACAGCTTTTAAAAAGGTTTTTAACAAAACACCCGGCCCGATCTCCGCTTTTCTTGTATTTACAATTATTTACACATCGTGTATAGCATATGCTGAAAAACCTTTAAACGATAATAATAATGCTGAGAAAATCCATATCACAGCAGACAGCCTTACAGTAAACAGCAACAACACTTATCTTGAATTTACAGGAAATGCCACAGCAACCCAGGGTGATACGGTTATCACATCCCACAGTTTAAAAATATTTTATGACGGTTCTGAAAAAAAGGGAAGCAATGTAACGCCTGATAAAAAATCCATAAAGGAAATAATCGCAACTACAAATGTTGAAATAAGGTTTGACAACAGGGTTGCAGTAACAAATAAGGCAGTATATAATACCGAAAATAGAATTCTTGTTCTAACCGGCAAAGGCTCCAGGGTCATGACCGAAGACAATTATATTTCAGGTGAAAAGATCACTGTAAACAGGAATACCGGACACATAATTTTTGAGCGAGGAAGCATAGAGCCTGTGACAGCTGTGATTAATGCAGCGAAAAAGGGCCTAAAGTAAAGGATGGCTATTTTATCCCTTTCTGAACTTGTTAAGGACTATAACGGAAGACGAGTTGTAGATTGTGTGAGCCTGAACGTTGAAAGCGGCAGTGTTGTAGGTCTTCTTGGCCCTAACGGCGCAGGCAAAACCACCACCTTCTATATGGCCGTTGGAATAGTCAAACCAGATGACGGGAAAGTCTTAATCAATGATGATGACTTAACCGATTCCCCAATGCACATAAGAGCCCGCAAAGGAGTAGGATATCTTCCCCAAGAGGTATCTGTATTTAAAAAACTCAATGTAAGGCAGAATGTTATGGTGGTTCTGGAGCCCCTTCCTATCTCCAACTCGGAAAGAAATGGGCGAACAGATATGCTCCTTGATGAAATGGGGATTAAGCACCTCTCCTCTCAGCCGGCTCATGTTCTTTCAGGTGGAGAAAGAAGGCGCCTTGAGATCACCCGCGTCCTTGCCACAAAACCTTCATTCATTCTTCTTGATGAGCCATTTGCAGGTATAGACCCCCTGGCAGTAATAGACATCCAGAAAATCATAACCCATTTAACAAAACGCGGCATAGGCATCCTGATCTCTGATCATAATGTAAGAGAGACTCTTGGCGTCTGCGACAAAGCATACATACTCAATGACGGAAAGGTTATTGAATTCGGCACCCCTGAAAAGATAGCTGCAAGCAAAACAGCAAGGCAGATATACCTGGGAGAAAAATTTAGACTATAAACCGATAAATCGTTAAACATATAATAAGGAGGATAGTATCCACATAAAAAGTAATGCAGTGACAAAACCCGCGACATACAAAATGCAGTGTTATCAAGCAAACAAAAACACTTTCAAGGAGGTCTTATATGCAGACATCTGTAACCTTTAAGAACATTAACCCCTCCAAACACTTCAGATCTTATGTTCAGGACAAACTTTCTCGTTTTGACAGGCTGCTTGACACCCCTTCTGAAGCAAGTGTTGTTCTTTCTGTTGAAAAATTAAGACATATTGCGGAAATAAATCTTGCGGGAGGCAAGCTCAATATAAATGCAAAAGAAGAAAACAGCGACATGCATGCAGCCATCGATCTTGTTCTGGACAAACTTAAAAAACAGATCAAAAAACACAAACAAAAAACCAGGGGGCATAGAAACGGATCTAAAAAAAGCTTAAAGGATGAAAATATTATCACGCAAGATGCCGCCCACACTGCTGATGAAGTCTTAAACCAGGTCCGTGTGCAGAATATTGAATACAAGCCCATGGATGTTGAGGAGGCTGTGATGCAGTTTGATCTCGTTTCAAATCATTTCCTTGTTTTTACAAATGCCAAGACAGACAGAGTTAATGTGCTTTATCGCCGAAAAAACGGTGATTTCGGATTGATTCAACCCAATAGTTGATATATGATTTATATTTAATGCTGGAATCCGCAACCTATGTTTTTGGGGTGACTATGAAATGAAGATTATTGATGTTATACATAAAGATACTGTTCTTGTGGACTTGCAATCAAGTGATAAAAAAGGGATTCTTGAAGAACTTGCAAAGCCGGTGGCCACAATTACCGGGATAAACCATGAAGATCTTGTTCGAGTGCTAATGGAGAGGGAAAGGCTTGGGAGTACCGGTATAGGAGGGGGCATAGGAATTCCCCATGGCAAGTTAAGGGACCTTGATTCCCTTATACTAGGTTTTGGCCTTAGCAAAAAAGGCGTTGATTTTGAATCTCTGGATGGAAAGCCAACCCACATTTTTTTCCTGCTTTTTACACCTGACAATTCAACAGGTCTTCATTTAAAGCTGCTGGCCAGAATTTCACGGATTCTAAAAAACGATCTTTTTAAAGAGAGCCTCCTGAAAGCCGGCAGCAGCGATGAAATACTATGTCTCATCAAGAATGAGGATGAAGAGTTTTAAAACCGGTTACATTGGTCTAACTTGTTTTATTTGTTTCGTTGGTTAAGAAATTAATATCCACTTATTTTAACTAATTGAACAAATCTAACCAATACGACCAATAAAACTATTTTAACCAATCCAACCGATGAAACTAATTTAACTATTCTAAATACATGTATAAATTTGCCATACATATAATCACAGGCCTTTCCGGCTCCGGAAAAAGCACCGCAATTGCGGCCTTTGAGGATGCAGGCTTTTACTGTGTTGACAACATGCCTATTGACCTTCTTCCTAAGTTTCTCGAATTGCCAGTGGAAAAGCCCTCTGAGATCACAGGATTTGCCTTTGTTATGGACATAAGGGAAAAAGAGTTTCCTGCAAAATACCATGACATCTTTGAAACTTTGAAGGAAAATAGTTACAAACTTAAAATCCTCTTTCTTGAGGCCAGTGAAGATATACTTTTGCAGCGTTACAGCCAGACGCGCCGCCATCACCCTTTATCCCACCATAAAAATCTAATAAACGGAATCCGGTCTGAAAAAAAACAGCTGGGGAATCTGCGCAAGACTGCTGATAAGATAATAGAAACATCAAACTACAATACACATGAATTAAAGTCGGCAATATTTAAAATAGCCCGAGAAAGCATAAAGATAGCACCCATGCGGATAAACATCCTATCATTTGGTTTCAAGTATGGAATTCTCCATGATGTGGACCTGATAGTAGACGTACGTTTTCTTTCAAACCCTTTTTTTGTTCCGGAACTAAAGCATTTGAGTGGTGAAAACAAAAAGGTAAGCAATTATGTCCTGGATAATGACCAAGCCGGTATTTTTTTAAAAAAATACCTCGATCTACTTGACTATTTAATCCCTTTATATGAAAAGGAGGGCAAATCTTATTTAACCATCGCTTTGGGCTGCACCGGAGGCCGCCACCGCAGCGTGGCCATTGCAAGAAGGGTTTATGAGAAAATAGCAAAGCAAAATAAACGGATCGAGATTACCCATCGGGATATAGACCAGTAATGTAAACTAAGTGTGTTGCCTTAAAAAAATCAACCTGGTTTATTAGCCGGACTAGTTTATAACCAAGCTCATATGTTAAAGAGGTTTTATGGTTGGAATAGTAATTGTCACGCACAGCAATCTGGGATCGGCCATAATTGATGCAGCTGAATTTATTCTCGGGGCAGTACCCGAAGCTGTTGTACCTGTATCAATAGATCTTAAAGAAGATCCCGAAAAACTGAGGAAAAAGATTGCCAAGGCTATAAAGAGTGTAAACCAGAATAAAGGTATACTCATCCTAACTGATATGTTCGGAGGGACCCCCTCCAATTTGAGTTACTCTTTTCTTGAAGAGGGAAAGGTGGAGGTCCTTTCAGGAGTTAATCTTCCCATACTGATCAAGGCAATAGATACACGGCAGAAAATAGATTTAAGCAATATGGCAAAAAATCTTGAACAATTCGGGAAAAGGAGCATCTCACTTGCAAGCGGAATATTAAAAGGAAATAAGAGGGAATAGAAAATTGCCAACATGGTGCATGTATGCCATGACTGAAGCTGACCTCGACCAGGTGCTTGAAATTGAACAAGCTTCTTTTAAGACTCCATGGAAACGAAGTTCATATAAATCTGAGCTTTCATGCAAAAGCTCCTATAATTTTATTGTAAGGCCCGGCAGTTTCTGTAATAATAGCAAAATTGTATCCTATATAACTTTTCGTATTATTGCAGATGAGATGCATATACTGAAAATTTCCGTGGCTCCCAAATGGCGTAACCATGGAATTGCCTCCTGGCTTCTTGGAAATAGTTTCAAGATTGCAAGTGAAGCCGGAGTCAAAGCAGTTTATCTTGAAGTAAGATTGTCAAACAATGCGGCAATAAAATTTTATAACAAACTATGTTTTAAAGTAATAGGAAAAAGGTTAAACTACTATCAAGAAGATGGAGAAGATGCTATTGTTATGATGAAAAAACTTAAGGAGATTTTCTAATGGAAAACCGCAGGCCTTTTATCTCAGGAAACTGGAAAATGTTTAAAACCGGCCCGGAAGCTGTTGAGGCAGCAGGAAAAATTTCAATGATTGTGGCAGATGTTCTATCCGACATTGATGTTATGATCGCCCCCACATTTACAGCCTTAGCCCCGGTAGCAGACAAGCTTGAAGACAGCCCCGTGCTTATCGGTGCCCAGAATCTTTTCTGGGAAAGTGAGGGCGCTTACACAGGTGAAATATCAGCTGAGATGATTGCTTCAGCTGGTTGTGAATGCGTTATAATAGGTCATTCTGAAAGACGCCAGTATTTTAACGAAACCGATGAGTCTGTGAACAAAAAAATAAAAGCTGCAATTTCAAGCAAATTAATCCCTATTATGTGTATAGGAGAAACTGAAAGTGAAAGGGAAGAGGAAAAAACATTTTCTGTACTTGACAAACAGATAAAAAAGGGGTTAGAAGGACTTCCTTCAGAGGAGTTAAAATCCCTGATTATTGCATATGAACCTGTGTGGGCCATTGGAACAGGAAAGACCGCCACAAGCGATCAGGCTCAAGAGGTTCACAAATATATACGCTCTCTTCTGGAAAACATTTATGATGCCGACTTTGCCGGCTCAGTTAGGATTTTGTACGGGGGAAGCGTAAAACCGAACAACGTTGCTGAACTTATGGAAAGAAAGGATATTGACGGCGCTCTTGTGGGAGGAGCAAGCCTGGATCCGGAGACTTTCAGCAAAATAGTTCATTACAAATAATAATATTTTTCTATGTCTTCTATCATTGTAATAATTCACGTTATTGTGTGCCTTGCACTGATCATGATCGTTTTGCTTCAAACCGGCAAAGGGGCTGATATGGGTGCGTCATTTGGCGGGGGGGGCAGCCAGACTCTGTTTGGAAGTTCTGGTGCATCTACCTTCTTAAGCAAGGCGACAACAGTTGCTGCAGTGGTTTTCATGATCACCTGTTTTACCCTTGCTTGGTTATCCACCCATAAAACCCCAAAATCAATCATGAAGGATACTAAAGCACCGGCCGCGCAAGAAGAGAAGCTGCCGGTTGACATGCCGTTCACGCAGGACACAAAAGTTCCAGCCGCTCAAGCACCGAACACTCAAGCAGATGATAAGGCGAAACCAGCTCAAAAGGAAGCCAAAACTCCTGCAAAGCAGGCAGCGCCCGAAAAAGGAACAGAACAATCTGCGGCGACTGAATAAATGTATGTGCCGAAGTGGTGGAACTTGGTAGACACGCTGTCTTGAGGGGGCAGTGGGGCGACCCGTGCCGGTTCAATTCCGGCCTTCGGCACCATGCGAAAAATAAAGGGTTTAGCAAGAATACTAATTGCTAAACCCTTTTTTATTTGACTTTATGAGCTATAGCTTGTGAAAACCATTAATTAATGGCAGTCTACATGAAAAGATAAAAATATTAATTTGGGTTTTTTTCAATTTGGTCAACATTTTGTAAAAACGTCTGTAACTGGTCAACAGCTTTCCGAGTACCCAAAACGTTAGATTGACATCATATGAAATACTTGATAGAGATGTCGCTTATTTAAAGGAATGGATTGTTAAATGAAAATAGGATAATATTTTTATCTACATTTTGTGTTGTGAAAAATTAAATACACAACTTGTTGTGCTTTTTCTGTTGACAAGAAGAAATGTTTTACATAATTAAAGATAAAGTCTCAACTTTTACAAAAAACTCACTTCGCTGTTGTCAAAAATGGTCTGTTGTCAAAAAGGGATAAATGGAGAATTAGCTTATGCAGACTAAAGACATCCCATTAAAAGAACGAATTATTTTTGCTCTTGATGTAAGCTCAAAAAAAGAAGCTGAAGAATGGGTGAAACGTTTGGAAAGCCACATCAACTTTTTTAAAGTTGGTCTTGAATTGTTTATCGCTGGCCATTTCCCTGTTATCGATTGGATTATAGGACGTGGCCATAAAGTTATGGTCGATTTGAAACTTTTTGATGTGCCCGAAACAGTTAAATCGGCTATAAACCAATTTAAGGATAGAGGCGTAACTTTTGCAACTGTTCATGGAAATGATCCGATTATCAGGGCTGCTGTTCAAGAAAAAAATGGTGTTAAAATATTAGCAGTTACTGTTCTAACAAGTTTTGATGAAACAGATATGAAGGAAATGGGCATGACGGGCAAAGTCAAAGATTTGGTTTTGTTGCGTGCCCAAAGAGCCTTAAAGCTTGGGTGTGATGGAGTTGTTTCTTCCGGTTTGGAGGCAAACTTATTAAGACAAGATTTAGGAGAAAATTTTCTTATTGTTACGCCTGGAATTAGACCAGGAGGGAATGTTGAAACTCTTGAAGATGATCAAAAAAGGATTGTAACGGCTCAAAAAGCAATCATCGATGGTGCTGATTATGTCGTTGTGGGGCGTCCCATTAGAGATGCTGTCGACCCAATTCAAACCGTAATTTCCATGCAGGAAGAAATTCGAAAAGGGCTTGCATTAAAAAAGTAGGTTTTCGTTTTTAACGTTTCTTTTATTAAAAACCACATTGTACTCATCCACACCCTCAATTTCATGGTCAACAAAAGGTCAACAAATTGTAAAAAGTATGTACCCATTTAACAGTTTTTGTTATGGTTTGTATCTATTGGTAAATGGTAGATAACTATATGGAATTGTAATTAATACTCTTCTTGGTTACGTTGTTTCTATTTGTGTTTGTTTGGCTAAAATTTGTCTTGAGGGGGCAGTGGGGCGCCCCGTGCCGGTTCGATTCCGGCCTTCGGCACCATTTTTTTCTTCAAATACCGATTTATGTATTTACACTATCGATATATAGTGAAATATACCAGTAGCACGGCGGACAGGATATACATAAGCCATTTAACGTCTTTTAACCGTCCGCTCAGGAGCTTAATTATGGGATAGGAGATAAACCCTAATGCAAGGCCGTCTGCAATGGAAAAGCTAAGGGGTATGCCAAGTATAATCAAAAATGCGGGCATACATTCGCTGAAGTCTTTCCAGTCGATTCTGGCGACACTGCTGATCATCATAGCGCCCACCGCAACTAAAGCAGGAGATGTGATTGATGGGTAGCTTCCCACCATTGCCACTGCCGGCGTGAAAAAAATCGCCATAAGAAACCAGAATGCCGTTGTTAGACTGGTAAGTCCTGTGCGACCGCCTGCCTCCACTCCCGTAGCACTTTCAATAAAGCTTGTTACCGTACTGGTACCCATACATGCACCAGCCACTGTCCCCACTGCGTCTGACAACATGGCCTGCCTACCGCGAACAAGTTTGCCGTCCTTGAGCAGACCTGCTCCTTCGCCGACTCCGATAAGGGTTCCCAGGGTATCGAAAACATCCATGAACAGAAAAATAATTATAAACGGAACCATGGGCCTGCACAGGGCATTCATAATGTCAAACTTAAAGAAAGTGGGACTTATTGTGGGGCTTGATACAAGATGCCAGGTGGGATTCATGAACTTTAAATTGCACGACTGCACCACAGCGTCAGGCAATAGAAGCTTCAGTACTATTGCAAGAACCGTTGTGGACATAATGCCTATGAGAACAGCGCCGCGGACCTTCCTGGTATGCAGCGCCGCGATAAGGATGAGGCCAAAAAAGAAGGTCAACACGTCAGGAGAGGTAAAATTTGTATTTAACTTCAGCAGCGTACCTTCACTATTCACGATGACACCGGCGTTTTTAAGACCGATGAAGGCTATGAAGAAACCGATGCCGACAGCGATGGCGCTTTTCATGCTTGGACTGATGGCGTCGGCCATGGCCTCGCGAAGTCCAATCAATGACAGAAAAAAAAAGATTATTCCTGACACCAGTATGACGCCCATGGCGACCTGCCATGCAGAAGTCTGACCATTGGCCACAACTGTGAGGCTGGCTGCTGCAGGAACAACTGCCGCAGTGAAAATGAAGTTTTGGCCCATACCAGGTGCAAGTGCAATCGGATAACGGGCG
>JAUXBD010000055.1 GCA_030619585.1 Desulfobacteraceae bacterium | reverse complement strand
TATTCCACAATCTTTTCAGCATATTTTTGTCCAATCTGACTTAATTGCACAAGCTCTTCCACAGTGGCTGTGTTGATATTTACCTTTTTAACCTCTTCAGCCCACAAAACCCCTGACATTGTCATAACAACTGAAATAGAAACAACCGCCAACAGTACAACAAACTTTCTAATTCTTACCATCTTTGTTCCTCCTTGTTTTGTGTGGTGCCATTGATTCTCTCGTAGGAAAATTGGCACTGGTTAATGGTTATGGGCGACATGCTCTTTCGTCCCATATAATAAACCGTTGAAAAAACCGGTAAAATTATTATCCCAAAATAGATGTAAGTAAAAAGTATACTGCTTAGTTTTGTAATGGAAATATCAATTAATTTCAGAAGTTGATATGCAAATAGTATAAATTTTTTTAAAACACAACAGTTTTTATTCATTTTTGCAAAATTTATCAATTCTACCATTTAACCATAACGGTTGTAAGAAATTTTGGCTGACACAACTTTAATTGTACCCACATTTTTAGTTGAATGTGCTTCAATACAAATAATCCACGTGCCAAGAAAACGGAAATCCGAAATTCGACGTTTTAAGCCTGGAACAAAACCCTGGTATACTTGTTGCTGCTTACGAAATTAGAATATGCAAGTGCACTGTTTTAAACCCTTTACATTCATATATTGTGTATGATAGTTTTATTAACCATCATCCTTCTAAAGTATTCCCCTGTATTCAAATTTAGGTTTGCCGGGAAGTACTTGAGCTAGAGGCTATAAACCTTGAGTTTACGGTAAAGTGAGGTCCTTTACAAAATGGAAAAAAAGCATCCAGGAAGAAAAATAAGAAACTATTTTATCAACAAAGATTTCCAACTAAAAATGATTTATATTAACTTTATCTATATGTCTGTTTTTGTCGGCGTAACGATATTAGCTGTACTATCTCCTCTAGTTTATGACATGCTTAGCCCCCAGGATGTCGAAATACAGGCTCTTGCCGGCGAAACCTTCCGAATGTTACTCATACGATCATTACCGGGGATACTGGTTGTGTTTACTATATTCTATATTCATCAGATATCCCTTACCCACCGTATCTGCGGACCGCTTGTGAGCTTTCAAAATGCTTTTAAAAAAATTTCCACAGGGAATTTGACTCACAAAGTGATCCTAAGACCCGGAGATTTTCTTGAAGATGAATGTGAAAGTATAAATGAAATGATTGACGGACTTGCAAGTCTTGCATCCAAATTAAATGCCAGACATAATGAACTGATCGTCACCCTTGAAGATATTATGATCAATACAAATGATCCTGCGATAAAAGAGAAAACCGCCAGGGCAATCCAGGTGATCAATGAGCATCTGGCACCATTTAAACTTTAATTAAGAGAGGTGCTCTTATGAATTTCATAGTGAATTTACTTAGACTATACCCGGGATTAGCAAGCGGGTTTGTTCAAACTGTAGTATATGTTGGAAGTGCGTTTCTTTTTTTTAACGGCATTTGGTTACTCTTTAAAGCATCCAAGCATTTAAAAAGGATGAAAAAGAGCCTGCTAAATAAAGAGGCTGAAAAAAAGAGCGCTCCTGATGACCCTTTGTGTGTATTAACGGCAAAAACTTTATACACTGCCCATAAAGAGTACAAGGAAGGTACATACCCCCACTCCTTCTTAGTTGACGCTACACGCCAACTAGTGGAGAACCTTTTTGAAGTCAACTACTTAAGCAAGATAACGGCTATCTCCAATCTTCTTCCCCCAATGGGTTTTATTGGGACGATATTTGGGATGATTATGATTTTTATGGCCAAGGCTGATCCCAACAGTGAACTCAATACAAGCGGTCTGGGAACTGCCCTGTTTACTACCCTGGTAGCCCTGTCATGTTTTGTTGTGTTGGAGACATTAAAGATGAGGGTTTCCTCTCTTTCCAAACAACGAATTGAAAGCGGACTGAACATAAAAATAGAGCCTGAAAAAGTTGTCCCCATGATGGTTGATTCTGATAACAAAACGATTGCTGAAAAAAAACAGAAAACAATAGGAAAAAGGTAATACACCATGAAATCCAACGATTCAAAAATCTGGTTATTTTCTTTTGCAGACCTTGCGTTTCTTCTGCTTATAGCATTTACACAGGCATCTTCTATTGGTAAAACACCTGTTAAGATAGGAGAGATGACGATTCCAAAGGTGGTGGACAATCCTGATGTAGCATCAATCACCCAGGAGACCAAATCCTATCAGATCCGTGTCCACAGACCGACAATACCGGAGTCGGAGCCCTTTCAGATGGTGACCCTTACCAGCGATCGGGAGATACTGGGAAAACGGTTATCGGCTTTGGCGTTAAGAAACAGTCTAAGTAAATTAAAATCCCAGGGAACACAAAGGCCCATTATGTTGCCTGATGAATATTCTCTTAGCAAAGATATGCTTATGGCAATGTCTATCATTGAAAAAGTATGGTCTGATGCAAACAGGGTAACTGTAAGACGTGTAAGGAGCTTGGAAGAGCAAATAAAATGATATCTCCGCATTTTCGATATTACTCACGGGGTGCTGCACAGATACCAATGCCCAGCTATGTTGCCGTGGTTGAAAATGAGTCATGGTACAACCAGACGTCTTTTATTTGCCTGCTTTTTTTAATCGTTACTTTATTTTTCTTAAAATTTAACATTGATACAAAATCGATTCTTGAGCCCAGATCCCAGACCATCATTATACGGCCCGCTACCCCTAAGCCAAAGCCGGAACCAAAAAAAGAATCTATTGTGGAAAGGCTTATCCACAGGGTAAAAAAGGAAAGGGAGAAAAAGCGTCCCACGATTACAATAAAAAAAGAGATAAAACCTAAACCAATAACACCAAAAAAGATTACACCCAAAAAAGTTACACCGACAAAAACAGATATAAGGACGATAGAGCCAAAAAAGATAAAGGCTAAAACCATTGCAGAAAATAAAATAAATCCAAAAAAGGTTTTGTCGAAAGATATGACTCCAAAACAATTAGCTCCAAAAAAAATCGCCGCTCAAAAAGCAGTTGCTAAAAATGTCACTCCCAAAAAACTGACGGCTAAAAACACTAACCTTAAGAAAACGGCTGTAAATAAGGTTACTCCAAAAGCCGCATCACAAAAAAATATCGCTGCAAAAAAACCAGCACCGAAAAATACTCATAGCACGGATTTTATCCCCCAGTTGATGATTCAGCCACTTGCTTTGGGGGCAAAACCAGAGCGACTTCCCCAAAAGAAATCGCCTGAAAAACAACGGCCGCTAAAATCAGCTGTCCAACTTTCATCCAAACAGCCCGACCTTAATGATATTTCCTTTGAACGGCCCACTATTTCAGGGCCTCAAAACAGGGCAAACACGTCAAAAAAAGATAAAACTGCTACAGATATCTCCACACCACGTGTAGCTCTTGATGTTTCAACCCCCTTAAAAGATTTGCCGAAACAAAGTAATATGTTAGAGAGCCAATATTTTGAGGAAACAATTGAAATAGTCGGCCAAATTTTGGGTGAGTCTGACAGGGTAAAGAATCTCAAGCAAGCCATATATAGGAAAGCCATGGGATTGGATTCAAAAGGAAGCCCCTTTTGCTGTAAAATTAATAATTTTGACTTTAAGGTAATGGTGGATGGCGAGGCACACAAAAAGGTAACAATCGAGTTTACACCTGCTGATGTACCATTTGATATTATATCAAAGCTTGAAAGACAATTACCAGGGAGAATAAAAAGATGCACAAACTAAATTTTACTCTTTTTTGCTTTGTTATTGCAATGCTTTTGTTTTGCCCGGTCAAAGGGTATGCCGAAGAAAAAAAACAAAAAGAAGCAGCGCCAGAAGAACTGAAAACCGCAGAATTGGAAACCGGAGGCTTGTCAACCGAAGCACAAGAGTCAAAGGAGCGAAAAACCGGGGAGTGGATAGCCGAAGCATGTAAAATATATCTTCAGGATAAGATGTCCCCAAAAGACCAGAACAGACTGCTTGAAATACTGGAGCTCAACCTTGGTATAGGACAAAACGGCCATCTGGACATCATAAAGACATGGAGCGCACAATCAGCACTTGAAAAATCAGCTAATGAATATAATACCAGCGATACGAACGAAAACTTCATATACATGGAAGATAAAGTCAACCTTCTGGGATATAATTATATCTATTTTGAAACATGTACTGTTTATAAAGGTATGCATGCCAAACGGTTTATAAAATATTTTGAAAATGGATTCTATCCCAACAGGTCGTTATTCATAAAAGAGGCATATTACTACAAAATACTGTATTACTACCTTTACATTGTGCAGGACAGTATTATCGATAAAATCAACAGGACTATCACTCAATAAAACGAAGCTCCCACAAAAGCTCCGGATTTCAGTAAAGAGGATATAAAGACTTTCTGCCTTATTGTTAATGCATCCACAGAACTTGACAATATCCGCCTTGAAAGTGAAGTGACAGGAGACTCTCTTTTTAAAAAAACATTTTCTTTGGATGAACAAAACTGGATAAAGGCTACTGTTGATTACTTTGCAAACCCTGAGACCCATGCGGCGCTATGCAGTTACGAATGGTTCAATTCAAATATCCCCTTATATCTCACTGCACAGGTCATATCACACAACATTCAACTTACATGGAAAAAGCAGGCTATAGCTTACAGGGCAAGTCTTCCCCTTATGCTCTTTGCTGATGACAGTTCAACCCGGACCAGTGTTAAAAAACTATTTGACTCAACTCTAAGCAAACTGCAACTGGACAACAGAGAAGTTGACATAATGGTCCTGTCTGCCCTTAAAACATGGCTCTCAAAACAGATCCGGCATGGAATCAGCGTGGATGACCGAATTATGTATAGTAAAATTCTGTCAGAACTTGAACTATGCCCTTCGGGCAGGATTTTTTACAATCTCTATACATCTACAGGAAAAATCGCAAAGCTTAAAGAATATACCCAGATGTGGGATTCCCTTAACAGCGATAAAAAAAAGACTCTTTTTGAAAACAAAATAGATGATTTATATTTTGAAGCAACAGACAACATTTCTTCGGTCTTTAAAGACCTGGAGAAAATATTCGGCAAAGAGAAAATATATGGCAGACAGATTAAGGCAAACAGCGTCAACCATATCTTTCATAGATACAGGGGTGAGGCAAACTACTATTATGAATACCTGAAACTGGGATTGTTTGATAAAGAAACAAACAATACGCAGGTGCCCCTGTCAAATCTCAAGCACAACTGCCTTTATGATTTCAAAGCTGCTTTTGTTAAAGCAGATGAGAAAAAAATTAATCATGTCAATCTTTTAAAGGCTTACAATCTCCTTCTCAGAGAGCTTGTCAGGCAGGGGGAAATAAATGAGATACGAAAGTATGAAAAGGAGATAGACTCCTTTGTTTCAGGTAAACATAAGCTCGGTTCAATTCTGGCCCACTATGATAACAACCTTTATGATATCTACAGGCTCATTGCATATGCATATATCTCCTCTGATAAAAGAGTTCAGCACCATGCACTGGATGTGGCTAAAAAAAGTTTTGATCTTGCAAAATCTTACTACATTGAGGTATCCAGGAAAAATGGTTACGTACTTGGAGGTAAAATAGGGGCTATGGATACAAACTATACACAGACCGATGATTATGAGAGACAGTTTGAATTTTACCAGGACATCGCCCAAAAGCTGGGAAAAAAGATTCAGCTCCTCTTGCCCCCTGAAGATGTGGGGCTCTATAACAGGATGCGGAGCTTACGTAACCCAAAAGGATTATTATTATGATTAAAATAAGGATTGCACTTACACTCCTTTTATATAGCTTCCCGGTCCTTGCTGCAGGGCTTTGTCATGGAGCAGAGTATGTGGAAGATTCGCCGGATTTCTTTAAAAGAGATAAAAGTATTTACCTGATTCACAGCACAGGTGAACTGTTGAAACAAAGCAATGGTTCAGGTATTCCGGAACGACTTACAAAATATTCCAATTTAATAACCCTTGCCAATTATCCATCTGAAAATCCTTTGCTGCCGATCAAAGATGCGGTTACATCGGCAAGACGCATAGAAAAACTAACTAAAGCTCTTGAATCAGCCCCTGAAGGAGAGAGAGCTCAGCAAATAAGATTCAACCTTGCATATGAATTTTTTATATTATATCTCCATTTTCAACATAAAAAATTCTTTTTTGCACCCCAAAAAGATGAAACCAGGATAGAGGATAGTAACAGTATACCGGTTTCAGAAAATGAGTTACTTCAATATCTCCTATGGTCCCGGTTTTATTTCAAGCCACTTTTAGCTAAAGATGCGGGTGATATTAGTAAGCAAAACCCCTCTAATATAATTATCCAGGGCAATCAGTTTTTTAAAAGTTCGGATGACATAAGTTTTCACGCCAGAAACCAATATAGCCTGTATCTTAATGTTTATTTCCTGGCCTTAATGGTGGAGTGCGAAATCATGGCCGGAGAATGGACCTCATACTCGGTTGACACAAGCATCTCCTATGATACAAAGACATGGAACTGGTTAAACAAATTATGGTCGAATTACAACACAAATTCAAAAAATACTTCGGCATACGCACCTTCGGCAGATGTATTACTTTCCCTATACGAACTTTACATACGCTATCATTTTCTTAGACGCTATCTTGTAAACTCAGATGAAAAAGGGCCTCACCTGGATACAGTGACCCAGAACCTGCTAAACCGTATCACTCTACTGCAAAAGAAGGTCTATGCCGGCACATCTGAATATAAAGATCGAAGCGAATACTACACATATTACTTAAGCGAAGCTGCCAAGGATGGAGGGAAAACCAGTTTCCTGCCAAGCCTTTTTTTTGCAAGAAGAGGACGTCTTGCAATTACCGAATACAACACAACAATTCCCAAAATTGAGATTTTTTATTTTTATCAATCTCTTTTTAATAATGCAGCTGAAAAAATAAGATACAATATCCCTTATAGAAGCAGGCTTTATAACGAAATTATTCTACTGGGTCTTGAGGTTGACAACCTGAGGTTAATGGAAGAGGTCCTTTATGATTACGGGCTTATGTCAATAAGAATATCACAAAACGAAGACCACGCAGGAACCTATATTGAGAACTCATCCAGGTTGACCATGGCCTGCCTAATCGCAAATATTCTTGATAAAAAGCGACGATCAGGTCTTAACCAGGATCTTGACAAGTACAGAAACCTGGCCAATTCCCTTTGCCCTATAGTCATCTCAAAGGAAAATGATTACTGGGAATACGCTTCTATGATACATGGCGCTCTGGCAACTTTTTACTCAGGACAAGGCGAACCTTTAAGTGAGACATTTGCCATGTACCATGCAAGACAGGCCTTTCTTGCTCCTTGCGAAAAAACTTCCCTTACATACGGCAAAGACCAGTGGAAAGAATTTTTCAATTTACCTGGGAAGCTACAGGCTGTTTCCAGCCTCAAGCTGTTTTTATATTTTCACAATAAGTACCCGACAAGCCCATATGCTGCGATTCCAAAGGAATACAATGCATCTAGAATTATAAAAGAAAGTATGAAGTAATTTAAAGTTTGAAGTTTAAAATTT
>JAUXBD010000106.1 GCA_030619585.1 Desulfobacteraceae bacterium | reverse complement strand
TTGCTCACATTAAGTTGCCGGTAATTTTACGTATTTTTTTTCTATGGATTCCCACAATATGTGTTACAATATTGTCCATTAAGCTCCTGTCATGTGTTACCAAAACAAGCTCGCTGGGCCAGTTTTTCAGGAAACGTTCCATCCAACGAATGGCAGTTATATCAAGGTAGTTGGTCGGCTCATCAAGAAGCAGCAGGTCGGGTTCAGATACCAGGACCTTGGCCAGGTTCATGCGAACCTGGTATCCGCCGGAGAATTCCGAGGGGTGCATCTGCAGCTGTTTTTCGGAAAATCCAAGCCCGGAAAGGATTTTCTCCACTTTCCAGGAGTGATCTTTATCATGAGGAGAAAGCCCTCGCATGCCTTCCTCAAGGACCGTGTCCTTTCTAAAGTCTAAATGCTGGCTTATATGGCCTATGCGGTAATGTCCGGGAATGCGAAGTGCTCCTTTATCCGGATGTTCATCTCCTGATAAAAGACGAAAGAAGGTTGTCTTCCCGTGCCCGTTTCGGCCCACAAGCCCAACTCTTTCTTTGGCATTGATCTTGAAATTTACTCCTTCAAACAATACCTGGCTTCCGAAACTTTTTGTGAGGTTTTCCACAACGATCATGCTTGTATCCTGTTATTTGCATTGTGTATATGAGCTGCAACTTTTAATATAGTCCGAGGCAATATAGAAAAAATCATGTATGCGTGTCAATCAATATCCACTGCCGGAGCACTTATAGCCTGCGGGCTTGCGCCCCTTGCAAAAGAGTACCTTTTTGCAAGCCATTGTTCCGTTGAGAAAGGGCACAGGGATATGCATGTAAAGGCTTGAGTTTGACCCTATAACATATAAAAAAATTAAATCGCAACTATATATTTAGGAGTTGGAAATACAATAAACTCTCTTTCAAACTTTTTGGTAATTGAGGCAAAACAGTTTGTAATAAAGATGGTTCAGTGCAATATTATATTGTATCCCCTTTCATGGGGACCCAAAGCCTGGCCCTCTGGACCCGGATTTTTACTTTAACCAATCAGAATAATAAAGAGGTCTCATGCTCACAATAAGAACTCATTATGAGAAGATTTTTTCAAACATCATAAAAACTGCAACCCAGTATCTTAATGACAATCGAAGTCTTAAAACTTTGGTTGTGGGCCTCTCCGGAGGGATTGACAGCGGGCTTGTCTGCGCACTTGCTTATGAAGTTTTAAGGAAGGTTCCGGGAGTGAGATTGGTAGGAAGGAGCCTTCCCATTGAGACAAACACTGATGACGAAATGGAAAGGGCAGAAAAAATAGGCATAAATTTTTGCGATCTTTTTGAAACAAAAGATCTTACAGATGCATACATAGGCCTTTATAAAGAGCTTGTTTCAGGCAGCGGGCGTGAAAGCCAGGAAACCGTGGAAGAGAAGATCAGAAGAGGGAATGTAAAGGCAAGGGTAAGGATGTCATATCTTTTTGACTTGGCTCATTTAGAAAGAGGGATGGTGTTGTCCACAGATAACTATACAGAGCTGCTACTTGGGTTTTGGACCCTTCACGGAGATGTGGGAAATTACGGGCTTATTCAATTTTTGTGGAAAACAGAAGTTTACGGTCTTGCCAGGTATCTTTCTGATAAATATAGAAGTAAGGGAGCCGGCGATAAAGCTAAAGCACTGCAACTATGCATAGACGCTATGCCAACAGACGGGCTTGGCATTACACGTAGTGATTTTGACCAGATAGGAGTCTCCGACTATGAAACAGCTGATCGACTTCTAATAGAATACCTTAAAGGCGATCAAAGGAAATCGGATCACCCACTGATTCAGAGGCACAAAAAATCAGCTTATAAGAGGTTGGACCCCCAGAATATTCCTAGAGATATCATAACCCGGTAAAAGTATGTGATAGATGGCAGTTAAAACAACTTAGGTTTTATGGTCTGATGCCTCCCGGTCTTGGGGTTACGTTTTCCGATTTTCGTCCTTCTGCTGCAAGCTCCAGTGCATCCAGAAGCACATTGCGCATTTCTCGCGGATCAATCACCTCATCAAAACCCATTGTGTCGGCAGTTGCCCAGGGGCCGCCCGTTTCAGCGGAATCAAGTGCACTCTGGGTGGTTGCATCTGCTCGGGATGCATCTCCTCCACCTTCTGCAGGCATTGCACCAAGTGTTGTCCCCGGGAAGGCCAGGGTTATGGTCTGATTGTCAAATGGGTTCATTGCCATAAGAGAACTTCCAAACCCGTATGCTTTACGCAGGGTCACATTAAGCTTTGCAGAGCGAACCTGGGCCTGGGCTTTATACATACGGGCTGCACTGCGTAATGTCCCGTTACGCTCTGCAGCCGTTCCTGCCATCACCCCTGGGTTGTCTGCAAGAAAAACAACCGGTAGGTGAAATGCATCGGCAAGTTCAAAAAAATGTGCTGCTTTGTCTGCTGCGTCACTGTCTATCATACCTGCTTTTACAAGGGGCTGGTTTGCAACTATAGCGATTGACATTCCTCCAATACGTGCAAAAGCTGTGATAATCGATTCACCAAAAAAAGGTTGAATTTCAAAAACGCTTTTTCTGTCAGATAGCATATCAATAAGTACACGCACGTCATAGGCTTTGCGCGGATTTGGCGGGATCAGGTCCAAAATTTTTTCAAGTCTTCTTTTTTGGTTTTTTTTAGGGGCAATATATGGAGGACGCTGCCATGCGTTTAACGGAAGGTAACTAAGGTAACGTCTTACAAGCTTTAGTGCTTCATGATCATTGTCGGCAATGTTGTGTGCGACTCCACTCTCTTTGACCTGCATATCTATGCCTCCGAGTTCCTCTTTTGTGACCAACTCGGCTGTTGCCGCAGCCACAAGGGGAGGGCCTGCTGAAAAAATCGAAGCGCCTTTTACCATTATTACAAAGTCCATGAGCAGGATTACAAAGTCCATGAGCAGGGCGGTGAGCGCTCCATGACCTGCTGATGGTCCCATTATTACCGCCACAGTGGGAACAAGGCCTGAAAGAGCGGCCAGCTCCTGAAGGTCGTTTGGCGAATAAGGATATCGCTGCAGAGCATTTGTTGTTCTTTCGCCGGCGCCTTCAAGAAGCATTACAAGTGGCACATGCTCCTGGGAAGCCAGCCGTGCAAGGCGAAGACGTTTAGCATGTGCTCCCAAGCCAATTGAACCCCCCTTTGAAGTAAAATCTTCACTGCCCACAAGTACGGGGCGCCCATCAATACGAGCCATTCCCGCAACCAGTGCATCGGCTGGAACAGCCGGAAGGCCATTGCTGGAAATGCCGCCAACAAGCGTACCTATCTCTCTGAAACTTTTACTGTCCACAAGTGCGTCAATACGTTGTCGTGCATCCAAACGTTCTTTTTCATTATGCCTTGCAATTTTCTCCGGGCCTCCCATCATGCGACCTGCATCTACTCTATGCTCCAGATTGTCGATAAAAGGTTGCCACTCTTTGTTTACATTATTTTTTTCTCCCATCTTCTTCTCCGTTTTTTAGAGTTGTAATGCTTACATCCCCAAGTGATAGGATAATTGTTAATGATAAATTAGGTGGTTAGATGTTATAAAGGGGGTTGAAATATTTTTAAGGCGTCTGCCGGCAAGGGCTTTTGCAAAAAAGTAAATCAAACTCGATGTTGTTTTCGCAAAAGCCCAATTCTCACAAATATACGGCCGGTAGACTATGGAGTTTTATGTTCTTTGTACATTTTTCGCCGAAGGACCTTTTGCACCCTGTTCTACTTCAAAAGATACTTTATCACCTTCGGCAAGAGTCTTGAATCCTTCTGATTCTATCGCAGAATAGTGAACAAATACATCGCCACCCTCTTCCTGCTCAATAAACCCAAATCCTTTTTTGTCACTAAACCACTTTACAATACCTTCTGCCATAAACCTAACCTCCTTTTAAATAATGTTCTGCCACACTTCCAAACGCCTATTTACTACTATAGTAAAATAAGGTAATGGCTCTTGGAAGTAAAACTGTCCAATAAACAGACGGGTTTCCAACTCGTACGTTTCGCAAAATTCTAAGAGGCAATAGCATCCATCGTGGAGAGTGAATTACATTTAATATAATACTCAATTTCTCAATAAAATTATTGCCAGCCTATTACTGCTTCTTATTATTTTTTGATATATACCATTGACATTTTGCCAATTTATCAGATTTTCTATAGCTAAAGCCAGGTTGCATTTTATTTGGATCAACTATCCGGGTTTTTGTTATCGAAATATAAAATATACTCCTGCTAAAATAGGGGGGTATTTTTTAATACTATGCTATTTTCGGAACTTACTTTGTAAACTTTATCTTGTCAAGTGATTATCTTATCTTTTTAGTGTAACCGATCCTAATTTTACATAATACGGCTGTCCTCCTTCTTTTCTCAAACTACTTTGATATTGACATATAACCCACTATGCTCTATGACATATAGACAGAAAGTTTAAAAATGAATAGCAAGGAGAAGATTAGATGATTGATGAAAATGAAAAAAAAGAATGTGAAGAGATTGAAAAACTGTCAAATACAGGTGTGAAAATATATGATGAATCGATTGTTAAAGAGAAAACCTATAAGGAAAGCAAAATTAACAGAATTTATAGAAGGAAATCCGACAAAAAAGTATATGTAAACTATGAGAATAGAAAAAGCAGATATCAAGAGGGTAATTATTAGGGTCTAATCGACTTTCAATACCAGTTGCTTTGTGTTTTGTTTCCTGAAAAAGCCATCAGTCAGCAAATTTAACTTCCAAGCAACCATCTCCAAAAAACCAAATTATAACTTTAAAAACCCAGATGCAAAAACATACCCCCAAACATACAATTGATACTATCCTTTTTGACATAGGTGGTGTTTTGATAGAACTGTGCGGTATAGAGAAAATATCCATGTGGTGTGGGGGAAGGTACAGTAATGAAGAGATATGGGAAAGATGGCTGACATCTTTGGCAGTAAGGGATTTTGAATCGGGAAAGAGTACTCCTGAAGAGTTTGCAAAAGCGCTGTTGGGAGAATTCTCCATACCTGTTGAAAGGAAAGAGTTCCTTGCTGAGTTCGGTTCATGGCTGTTGGGTAAATACCCCGGAGTTGATGAAATGCTGATTGAGCTGGGCAACTCCTACAGGGTTGCCTGTTTTTCCAATACAAATCAGATCCATTGGCCGAAAATAAGAGACGAATTCGGGTTGGGCAATTTGTTTCACGAATATTTTGTCTCTTATAAAATGGGCTTACTAAAACCGGACAAAGAGGCCTTTAGTCATGTAATCAAGAGTCTTGATTGTCCTGCAGATTCAATTTTGTTTTTTGATGACAACCAAATAAATGTTCGGGCTGCCTGTGAAATGGGTATAAATGCCATTTGTGTGTCAGGCCCGGATGAACTAAATGAAGCTTTGTGCCGCTTGGAACTTATGTAATGTATAATGCTTTGTATGTAGAAGACTTCCTAATTGTGAAGTAAACTATATAAAATTTCGTGTAATTTTCTATTCTGATCGACACCCCTAAAAAGCTAACCTCCTAATATTTCAAATAATCTATCTAAACATGCTGGGCGGTACAATTTGTGCAGGTAGGTAATATAGAGAAAAAAGCGAGAATTTTAAAAAATAACAAAGAATGGAAAAATGACAAGATCTGAAGCACTTCAACAAGCCGAACAGTTATCGAAAGATGGCAAAACAATAGCTGTTGTATTTGATAAGGAGTATCAAGACTTCTTTATCACTGAAGGAGATGTGAGTTTTGATACTGATGATTTCTACAAACCCACTCCCTACGAAGTAGTCTCGGTATCTTCATAATCTTGGTGGTTTTTTGTTAAAAATGATCAGGGGTAACCCTCTATTGTAGTCAATACCCATATTTAATTACAACAACCCTTGCAAACTTGTAAAAAATTTGCTAAAAATTTCCATGTATTTACATGAAATACCGTGAATGCTTACATCTTGCCTGGGTGGCGGAAATGGTAGACGCAAGGGACTTAAAATCCCTCGAGTGTAAGCTCGTGCCGGTTCAATTCCGGCCCTAGGTAC
>JAUXBD010000251.1 GCA_030619585.1 Desulfobacteraceae bacterium | reverse complement strand
TTTACACCCTTTAATCGCCATTTCCCGTCGCTTCCCAGCTCTGCCTTGAGCATGGCAGCCTGGAGGTCGGAACCTGCATCAGGCTCGGTAAGTGCCATCGAGCCCATTACTTCACTCGAGGCAAAACGTGGAAGGTATCTTTTTTTCTGGTCCTCAGAACCAAATCGAAGTATTGTCTCACTTATTCCCTGCAGGCCAAAAAAGTTCATTAAAGAAGCATCCGCCCTGGATATTATCTCTATGGCTGCGGAATATATTGTAAGGGGCATGTTAATTCCGCCGTATTTTCTTGGTACAACAAATCCTCCCATATCTGCATTTTTCAAACGTTTAAGGGCAACCTGGGTACCTTTGGCAAATGTAACCTCACCGTCTTTAAAATGTGCCCCCTCCCGGTCAACTCCCGGGGCAAGGGGTGCAACACACTCTCCTGCTATTTCACCGACGATATCAAGAACACGGCTGTAGCTATCCACTGCATCATCAACATCTTTTGGAGCATATGGGAACTCTTCCTTTTCACTAAAATCGTCCTCTATTAAACTCACAACTCTTGAAAGATCCATATGCTTCATATGGAACAGGATATCGGGATTGTCCTGATAAAAATTTGACACAGTTATCCTCCTAAGCTTTTGCCTTGTACGCTTTAATCATTTTTGGAATCACATCATTTACTTCACCGACAATACCGTAATGGGCAATATTGAATATGGGTGCATTTGGATCGTTGTTTATTGCAATAATACGCTTTGAATCCGTCATTCCTGCACGATGCTGAATCTGTCCTGAGATGCCGCATGCAATGTAAAGGTTCGGTCGAACAGTCACACCGGTCTGGCCAACCTGGTGGTCTTTAATCAACTGCCCTGAATCAACTACCGGACGGCTTGATCCCACTACACCCCCAAGAGTATCTGCCAGTTTTTTAACAAGCTCAAGGGACTCGGGATTGCAAGCTCCCATCCCTGCGGAAACAACTATCTGAGAAGATTTGAGATCAAAACTCCTTTCCTCACGGCAGATCTCTATAATTTCGGTTAAAAACCACTCATCATTTATTTCAGATTTTTCATCCACTATTTCAACGGTTAGTGAAGAATCAGGCTCGCTCATCTTCATGACGCCTTCACGGACCGTTGCCATACTTGGCATACTCTCAGGTGATACAATTGTTGCAATAATATTGCCGCCGAAAGCGGGACGTATCTGAAGAAGAATGTTATTGTAGGTCTTACCCTTTGCCTTATAATCTCCTATCTCAAGTTCAGTACAGTCAGCAGTGAGACCGCATTTCAACTCAGAGGCAACCCTGGGAGCAACATCACGTCCGGTGGCAGATGCTCCGAAAAGAACGATCCGGGGCTCATGTTTTTTGATCATATCCACAATAATCTTTGCATAGGGGAATGATGTGAAGTCGGAAAGGCGCTGCTCATCAATGTAATATACTATACTGCAGCCGTAGTGGCCCAGGAGATTGAGCTCATCTCTCATGTCATGGCCGATTGCAATTGCCTGGACATCAACATTGAGCTTGTCGGCAAGTCTTTTTGCCTCGCAAACAAGCTCCAGACTGACTTCAGCTATTTTTTTGTCATTTTGTTCAATAAAAACAAACACATTTTTCTTGCCGGCCATTACGATCTCCTATCCGATAATATGTTCTCTGGTGAGCTCTTGAATCAGCTCATCAATACCCTCTTGTGTATTGGGAACCTGTTTAACATCGCCTGCTGTGAGAACGACATTTTCAATCTTTTTAACCTTTGTGGGAGACCCGGAAAGACCGCACAGCGCAGGATCTGCCATTATGGCCTCAACATCCCACTGTTTTATCTGCTTGACTGAAAAATTGTTTGACGGCTCAATATATGCTGAATCATAGGAATCATCACATACTTTTTCATCGATATTTTTATATGTCATCACAAGTTTCGCACTGGGGCTGCGGGGCTCATTTGCCTCACCCGTAACAGTGAGAAGAACGGGAAAATTGGATTTGACTATCTCATACCCACCGTCAATGCTGCGTTTTGCAGTAATAGACTTTTCATTACTTTCCAAAATTTCAAAAATATTGGTTAGCTGGTTAATATTAAGTTTTTCCGCTATCTGTGGACCGACCTGTGCTGTATCACCGTCAATTGCCTGTCTTCCGCAGAAAATAAGATCAAAATTTCCCACTTTTTCAATAGCGCACTTTAGGGCATATGATGTTGCAAGGGTGTCAGCCCCGGCAAACTTTCTGTCTGAAATAAGGATAGCCTCATCAACTCCACGAAAAAGGCACTCCTTCAACACCTCCACCGCCTTTGGAGGCCCCATGGTTATAACAGTTATTGTGCCCCCGGATTTCTCCCTCACCTTCAAGGCTTCTTCCAGTGCGTTTAAATCTTCCGGGTTGAATATTGCCGGCAAAGCCCCCCTGTTAACCGTACCATCAGGTTTCATTGCATCACCTGTCACATTATGGGTATCCGGCACCTGCTTTACCGTGACAATCATGTTCGGCCCCATTGAATCTTCCTCCGTATAACGTTGGTTATAAATAAAGTATGTTTCCTAACCTTCAATAATCTCAAAAATTTTATTCAGGGCTTTTTCCATATTCTCAGGTTCTGTTCCCCCTGCCTGTGCCATGTCAGGTCGTCCGCCGCCGCTGCCCCCCACCTCTTTTGCAAGTTCTTTAACAATTTTTCCTGCATGAAAATCTTTAATAAGATCTTTTGTAACAACAACAATTAAAAGCGCTTTTTCTTCAGCAACAGCCCCTAAAACAACAATTCCCGACTTTATCCTGTCTTTGAATTTATCTGCCAGATCCCGAAGAGCGCCGGGATTATCAATGGGAACCTTTTTTGACAGGATCTTTATGTTTTTTACGGTTTTGTATTCATCTTCAGCTTCATCCGCAGACTTTGAAGCGATCTTTCCTTTTAGCCTATCCACCTCTTTTTCAAGGGATTTCTGGTCTGACAAAAGCTTTTCAACCCTATTGGTAAGGGAATCAGGCCTTTCCCTTAACAGTCCTGCGGTATCCTGAATGATTTTTCCTTCTGCCTGTGTGAGCAAAACAGCCGCGCTGCCTGTTACAGCTTCTATTCTGCGGACACCGGCTGCAATACTGCTCTGTGATAATATCTTGAAAAGTCCTATATCTCCGGTTCGATCCGCATGGGTTCCTCCGCAAAATTCAGAGCTGAATGACTCTATGGAGACAACTCTTACCATATCTCCGTATTTTTCATCAAAAAGGGCTTTAGCGCCTGTTTTAAAAGCATCTTCAGCATCCAGCTCTTCAAACCGCACCTTTATATTTTCACGAATCTTATCGTTTACCTTGCGTTCAACTTTATCCATGGTTTGCCTGTCAACTGCAGAAAAATGGGTAAAGTCAAACCTCAGCCTTTCCGGGGAAACCAGGGAGCCCGCCTGCTTAACATGATCACCAAGCATGTTTCCAAGCACTGTATGCAAAAGATGTGTGGCAGTATGGTTAATAGCTGTTGCCTTGCGCCTGTCCTGATCAACTTCAAGCACTACTTTAACACCTTGTTTGATTGTTCCTGAAATCACCTTGCATTTATGTATAATAAGGCCCGTGGGATCTTTTAAAGTATCTTCAACAACAAGTTCAAAGCCATCTCCTGTTATTTTGCCTTTGTCGCCTGTCTGGCCTCCTGATTCACCGTAAAAAGGTGTCTCTTTTGTTACGACTTCAACTTTACCTCCCTTTCCCGCCCCATCAACCTCTTTA
>JAUXBD010000005.1 GCA_030619585.1 Desulfobacteraceae bacterium | reverse complement strand
TGCGAGTTTCAGATATTTTCAATTTTATTATCAGTGGGCGGTCCGGGTTCAGTATATTCCCCCCTACTTTTTGTGAAGTTACTCGTCTTACTATATTTCGTCCCCCTATATTTTGTCCAACGCCTGCTGAATATCACCGGTCAGATCTTCAACATTTTCAATCCCAACCGAAAGGCGAACCACTCCCTCTCCCGCCCCCATAATCTCTCTTTTTTCCGGAACGAACTCACGGAAAATAGTGGAAGCCGGATGAATAATAAGAGAGGTGTTGTCCCCAAGGTTAGTGGCCCTCTTGATTATTTTCAGATGGTTTAAAAATCTAAAGCAGGTTTCTTTATCAGCAAGTTTAAATACCAGTACACTTCCGAATCTGTTGCCAAACTGCTTTTTTGCCAGCTCATGAAAAACAGATGAACTCAACCCCGGGTAGTTTACATCTTCTACCTTTTTATTGTCCCTCAAATACCTTGCGACATTTAAAGTATTCTCACAAGCCTTTTCCACACGCAAGGATAGTGTTTCCAGACCCAGGCTGTACATGTAGGCAAGTTGCGGAGCCATGCAAGCTCCCATATTCCTGTGTATCTCCTTTCTTAGACGTGTTAAAAAAGCCAACTGTCCAAGATCTTTATGCTTTTCAAGGGAGGCGTAGTCAGACCAATCAAAATTTCCCAGATCCACAACTACACCGCCAATGCCTGTGCCACCTCCGGAGATGAACTTTGTAGAAGAGTGCACCACCACATCCGCTCCGATCTCTTTTCCCTTAAGCAGGCATGGAGTGGTCAGGGTGCTGTCAACAACAACAGCTACTTTTCTTTTATGGGATATATCAACTATCTTTGCAATATCCGGCACGCTCATCTTTGGGTTTGCTATGGTTTCGAAAAATACCGCCCGGGTATTTTCATCAATGGCACTCTCGATAGCGTCCGGATCACAAATATCCACAAACCGTGTATCCAGCCCTAAATTTTTCAGGGTATTTTTTAGCAGGGAAACGGTGTTCCCAAACAGGGCGTTTGAAGCAACTATATTATCACCCTGTTTTACCAGGTTTAATAATGTACTGGTGATTGCAGCCATTCCCGACGCAAAGGCCACAGCGCCACTGCCTTGCTCCAGTAGAGTCATTTTCCGTTCAAAAACCTCCACCGTGGGGTTGGTCACCCGGCTGTATGTATGTGCCGGCACTTTATAAGAAAAAGCATTTTCTATAGCTTCTGCAGACTCAAAGCTGAAAGCTGTACCAGCATAGATAGGATATTTTATTGCATTGTGTACATCTTTTTTAGGCACATCACCATGAATTGCCATTGTATCAAACCCAAGCTTTTTCACATTTTTCCTCCTATATGGCTGTTCCAATTAATGGGTACAATTATATTGATCAAATATAATACATATCTCCGGAATTTTCCATTGACAATAATGCTGTTTCCCTTTTCTGAATCTCTGCGAAACTTATATTGTTAATAACACTGCAAACGGCATCTTCAACTTGATAAAGAACTCCAAAAAATCCATCCCGGGGGGCCTTATCTTTTCCCGATATTTCTTTATTATTAATACCATCCGTTGAAAGCCAGGATCGGTCTGCAAGCCTGATCACATCTCCCACCATGATCCGGTCCGGCGGCCTTACCAGTGAGTAGCCTCCATTAGGGCCTTTCTTGCTTTGTACCAGATCTCCCTTTTTTAACTCAAGCAGAACCTGGGAGAGATATTTCTGAGGGATATTTCTCCGTTGGGCAAGATCACTGATATGAACAAGACCATGCATATAATAATTCGATAGATCCAAAATAACGGCCAGAGCATACCTACATTTTTGAGAAACTTTCATATACTTTGCAGCCCCTCCAATTAGTCGACCGTAAGTATAAACTATCTTTTTAGTATGTCAATACTTTTTATCAAACAACTATTAAATATGAAATTTCAAATGCAAAAAGCATATATTATTAGTCTACCTTTTAGGTCAACTATATATAAACGTATTTATTTAAGAGAACTTGTGGCCATATCCGGCATTTATGGTATCACAAAGTGAGCCCGCCAACCAGTTTTCCCCTTGCAAATTCAAAAGAATAATTCCATATTATACAGCGTTAAGGGGGCATAGAGGAGAGAGAAAAATTCGAATCCATAGGTCTCCCGCTTTTGTGGCAAGCTTACTGGGAACAAAAGAACATTGAACATCCAACGTCCAACATCGAATTTCGAATGTGGAACAAGCTTCGCTTGGTCTTTTTATATATGATAGAATACATTATTCGATGTTCAACGTTGAATGTTCGACGTTAATCTTTTAAAACAATTCCTTACGGAATAAATAGGAACTTCAAACTTTTTTAGCAGGCATAACCAATTAACTCTGATTCCCGCAATGCGGAAAAGGCCAGGTTTCCAATGGAAAAAAAAGAATTTGTCAGTATCAGGAAATATCTGGAAAAAACTCAAAAGGAGATGTCTCAACTTCTTGGCACGTCTCTGAGAGCCGTTAAAAGCTTTGAACAGGGGTGGAGGAATGTTCCTGTTTATGTGGAAAGGCAGGCATTATTTCTTGTTTCATTAAAAAAGGAACCAACAAAAAAGAATAGGCCATGCTGGACTATTAAGAAGTGCCCCATGAAAACCAGAGAAAAATGTCCTGCATGGGAGTTCCATGCTGGACATGTCTGCTGGTTTATCAGCGGGACTCTTTGCCAGGGAGACGTACAGAAAAACTGGCATGAAAAAATGAGACTGTGTAGAAAATGCGACGTATTCAGTTATATTTTAAGTTAACTTTTAAAAAAATAATAGAAGGGACAAATGAAACTGATTCATATTGTAGGGCGTCAGAACAACGGCAAAACCACACTGATAATCGATTTATTAAAAGAGCTCAAGGCCAGGGGCCTTAACGTAGGAACTTTAAAGCATAGCAGCCACGTTCATGAACTGGACAAACCAGGCAAAGATTCATTTCTTCACAGGGAGGCCGGAGGCTATCCTGCTGCTGTTGCCACAAAAGACCAGCTGGCAGTATATATGACACGACAGCCCGAAGAGAACCCGTTTAACCACATTGCACCACTTTTCGAAAAAACCGACCTGGTGCTTATTGAGGGATATATTAGCGGCCCCGGCAAAAAAGTGGAAGTATGGCGCAAAGAGCTGGGAACGGATCCCCTGGTACTTGAGAGAGACGATATTGTGGCTGTTGTAACCGATGACAAGATAGAGACTGACCAGCCGGTATGGCCCAGAAGTGATATCTCAAATCTGGCCGACAATATCTGCCGACTTGCAGACAGCATTTAATTGAAAACAAGTTGAGCTTACAATGGGAAAAGTTCCTGTTTATATACTGTCAGGAGGCAAAAGCTCCCGTTTTGGAAAAGACAAAGCACGTGTGTTATATAAAGACACCCCAATACTTTTGCATATTGCAAGGGCATTTAAGCCGGTTGCAAAAAGCATCACAGTTGTTGCTGACCAAAAGGGGAAATATAATGACCTTGGATTTAGAACAATCAGTGATAAGACAAAGGGGCTTGGCCCCATAGGAGGACTCCAGGCAGCTGTTTCAGACCTCAATGACGACAGATGGCTTTTTCTGTCATCATGCGATCATCTGGGGATAAAACCAAAATGGCTCCAAACGCTACTTTCAGGGTGCACAGGTAGAGCGCAGGCTGTTGCATGCAAGGGAAAGCTCTGGGAGCCCATGCCGGCCCTTTACCATACATCAGCCGGAAAAATCGTTGACCGGGTCATTATAAAGCCTCAAAACGCCATCTGGCAACTGTTTGAAGAGATTGAAACTGTTTCAATGGACTACCCGGATGACTGGGAAAATTCCATAAACATAAACACACAATCCGACCTTGAATGTTTTGCTCAGATGCAGAAGAATTCTAAATGACGGAGCGAAGCGACACATTAACTTTAGGCACTTTACACTTCAAACTTCACACTTCAATTCACTATAGTATCCGCCTATGCCGCACACCTTGCAAAGTATTTGATCGTTTATGCAAACCTCTTTTTTATCCCTGACCACAATACCGCACTTTTGACAGGTTGCCTTGAATCTCGAAGGCCCCGGCATATCACCTGCTGTAACGTCCACCCGAACCTCCCTGACTTCAAAAAGCTCTTCAAGAGACATTACCTTGTACGCCTCAAGCTGCTGACGAGCCTTGTCCGTGATATCCGGCGCGTATTGTGCTGCAAGATCTCTCGCTGTTTCCGTGGAAACTATCCTGAATGCCCGACCAGTCTCAAGGTTGACAAAAGTTGCGGCATTGATTCCGTAATCCATAAATTTAAGTGATCTGCGCCCTAATTTTACTCCTGTGACATATGAGATAGCATCGGTGGCACACCTGTCGATCTCCACATATACGACAATCTTTTTTATCTGATCAGGATTTTTTGAATCCTTTAACCCGATCAGTTTAAGCCCCAGCATTGCCATGCGAACGCCGATTACCTGGCCCGGGCACATATGCCCGTGCTCTTTGGCTGATCCTTCAAGTAATGTTTCAAAATCTTCCATCAGCAACCCCTGTACTTTCGATTTTGGAATGTGGATTGCGGACTAAATACTACTTTGTGTAACGGGCCTTAAACTCGGCTTGACGTTTTTTACGATTTTCTTTTTCTTTAGGATCCATCTTGCCAAGATACCATCTGTGATTCTTGTCATTTAAAATCTCATGGAGGCGTTTTTCAGTTGCCTTTGCCGCATCGGTCTTAACTTTATCACCTGATTTTTTGCCTTTTTCAATCAGCTCTTCAAGTTCAGGAATAAATTTAGAATACCAGTTTTTGGCAAGATAATAGGTTCCATGCCAGTGTGTCCAGTCAGGGCCCATCATTGAAGCAGCATGACGGGCACGTCGGCCTTCATGGTGCCATAGCTCAAACCAGGTAAAATCTATCGGGTTGGAAAATTTCACAGATTTTCTCAAAGGCGCCGAAATTTCCATGAGCTCTATGCCGGGACTTGCGTACTTATCATGGTAAAGATCTATCAGACCATCGTATTGTTGGTAGAACGACAATACAAAGGACTTGTTGTGACAGTTCATACAAACATCGTGCATGTTTTTCCGTCTGGTCTCCCAGTTCACTTTAGCGCCGGCTAAGCCCATCTTTGCATCAGACACTTCAGGACGCACAGACATCGCCGGCCTGTTGTTCCAGGAGATCCTCATCCCGACATCATGGCTAACCGGCTGGTTTGGCGTTGCTGAAATATGGCAGGTAGCACATGTTGGCGCTGCATTGTAATCTTCGTTAACTATCCACTTTGGATTATCAAGGTTCATCTTATCCTTTTGTGCATGGAAGGCAATGCCGTGTTTTGATTCCTCATAGATTTCTATCTGTGGATGGTCCGGCCCCATGTGGCATTTGCCGCAGTTTTCCGGATTTCGGGCCTGTTTTACGGAAAGGATATGCCTGGAATGACAGGCACTGCATGAACCTTTGGTGCCATCAGGATTAATACGGCCTATACCTGTATTTGGCCATGTTGCCGGGTCCAGCTTGCCGGACGGGAGTACTTTTACGATACTTCCGTGGCACTGCCAGCAGCCGTTTACCGCAGCCGCCGACACACCTTCGGGAAAACCTGCTGTAACAAATCCGCTATTCCCCTCAACGACTTCTGCCAGAATGTTGTCCAAAGATCCCATGATGTTTCCGGCATACGCATGGTGAGACTCGGCAAACTCTTCAACCTCCTTCTCATGACACTGGGCACAATCACGAGGGCTTACAATAGTGGCAATAAGTTTACCCTTTTGGGTTGTTCCATCTTTTAGCCTCACATCATGCTGAAAACCGTCATTATCAGTTTGTTTAGCAACATGGCATTCATAGCAGCCTATATTCGCCTGCTGGTGCTTGCTTGCGCCCCACTGCTGATAAATAGCAGGGGTTTCAACTTTGTGGCACTTGATACATTCCGCAGATTCCGGGGTAATCTCTTTTGGTGCAAAAGTAGCGCCGGCATTTGATGCAAAAATGCACAGCATTATGCCTGCAAATAAACTGATAATTAAATAGCGTGTTTGTTTCATGTTGCATTGCCTCCATAATTTAATAATTTACAGTTATCCCCATAAAACGGGGCTTACTAACCAAAGTTTCAACCTTTTCTACTCCCCTTCCAGTTTATGGAACTTTCCTGATAGGATCGGGATGGCAAGACGCAACATCCAGCTAAACATAAGAGTACCAAAAGCCCAGATTCCTATACAGACCAGAACCTCGTTGAATGAAGGAACATATTCGACGATCTCCCCGAGCGGTGTCGGCAAAAAGCCGGGTATGATCAGTCCGGGGCCTTTTTCTATCCAGATCCCTACCACAGCCAGTATGCAGGCAAGGTTCAACCACCCAAAACCAGCCTTACCTTTTTCCATAGGTCTTAGAAGTATTACTGTTGCCGCCAACTCCATTATAATTGCCGACCATATCCAGGGCACAAGTGCATTGTGGCCATGAAGCCCGAAAAAAAGATAGCGTGCACTTGAACCGTGCAAAGACTGGCTGTAAAACTCTTTGAAAACTTCACATCCAAACAGGAAAAGGCTGATCAACAAAGATATGGTCACTATCTGCCTTAGCAGATGAAAAGCACGATCTCCAATATGGTATCCTGAAACTTTCCTGATAATCTGAAAGGCAATAATCATAAGCGCCGGACCGGCTGTAAAAGCAGACCCTATAAACCTTGGAGCTACAATCGCCGCATTCCAGAAAGGGCGACCTGCAAGACCCACGTAGAGAAAAGCGGTTACTGTGTGAATGGAGATGGCCCATACAATAGATAAAAACACGAATGGCATGTATAGCCACTTGTTAGGTTTTCTGCCAAGGTATTTCATATATAAAAGATAACCGCACACATGGGCATTTATCAGCAGGTATCCCATTAGCACCACAACATCCCAGCTAAGCATCGATACAGGAAAGTTGAAAAGACCTATCACCGGGGTTAAATGCCAGAAACGTCCGGGACGGCCAAGATCAACGTTAACAAAAAGAAGGCACATAATCATGACCGAAACAGCAAGAAGCTCACCGAATATAACTATATTATGCATCTCCTCGTCTTTATAAACATACGCCGGTATTACCAGCATAACAGCCGCGGCAGCCATACCAACAAGAAAGGTAAAATTTGCAATGTATATTCCCCACGAGACCTGGTCGGTCATGCCGGTGGTTGCAAGCCCCCCCACAAGCTGATTGCAGTAGGCCCTGAGCCCGAACATTGAGATAACTGTCAGGATGACCATCCAGGTATAAAAGGCCTTGTCTCCTATAAAACTAAGCCTTAGAGCACGATAAAGAAACAGCCCGTATTTTGTCAACTCTTCGGCTATCACCTCTTTTCGTGCAACACTATTTCTAAGTTCTTCCATTATCTGTCTCCACGTTTTATCTATTTGTCAAACCAGTAATAAAATTTGGGTCGTGTTCCCACTTCCTCTTTTAACACGTAGACACGCTTCTCCCGAAGAATATGCCTGATAACGCTCTTGGGATCCAAAAGGTTGCCAAACTGCCTCGCCCCGGTGGGACATGCCTCAACACATTTAGGAAGAAGGCCCTTACGAACACGGCCAAGACAGAATGTACATTTTTCCATCGTCCCCCTTGGACGAATCCGGTTGCCGAGATACGCCATATCCTTGTTGATTTTATCCTTTGGAATTCTTGGTGTAGCAAAATTGAAACGCCTGGCCCAGTAAGGACATGCTGCTTCACAGTAACGGCAGCCAATACACCAGTTGTAGTCAATTACAACTATTCCGTCTTTATCTTTCCAGGTTGCACGAACAGGGCACGCTTTTACACAAGCCGGATTTTCACATTGCTGGCACTGAACCGGCATATAATACTTTCCCTCTTGCGGAACTTTTTCCGGTTCATAGTAGTGACCGGATCTTTCCACATCAAGTGTGCCTTTCGGCATATCCAGAACCCTTATATACTGAATTTCAGGATCTCTTGACTGATTATTTTCCTCCACACATGCATGTACGCATCGCCTGCATCCCACACAGCGGCCGATATTTAAAGCATATGCATACTGAACGCCGGGCAGGGGTTTAGGATCTTTGACTGTGGCGTCAACGCCGTAACTATCCTTTACGCTTTTTTCAATCCGCGTTAGAACCCTTTCCATCTTTTCAGGTGTAAGGCGCTCATACTGCTGCTGAAAGTATTCTGAAAACGACGTGTCACTTTTAAATCTATGAAGCGGCAGCATTGCTAAACCGGAGCCGCCCGCAAAAAAAGCGCCTAAGGTGCCTGCCTTTATAAAGCTTCTCCTTGTTAAGGGCTGAAATACTTTCCTGCTATCGTCGGAATCTGGTCCGGACGAAGTATCGCCTGTTGTGGAGTTGTTTTCATGATTTAAATCAGACATTAATGAATTTCCTTATCTGTTTTCCTACCTAAAATTGAAGGGCCAGGCATGGGGTTTAGTGGTTTGAATTTAGGATCATGTGGATCATGACATTCGATACACACTAATGACTGCCTGCCTTCTGTCGATATATCCCAGAAACCTTCCAGCTTGCCGTGCGCTCCTACTTCCCAGTCACGATAAACAACACCGTGGCACTTGGCGCAAAGCTCTTCAGGTTTATCGGAAAGTATCTCCTTTCCGTCGTGGGTTACATAAACATTACGGTTGGTTTCATGATGGCAGTTTAAACAATAGTCGTTTCGCCCATGCTTTAGCGTAAGCTTTGTGTGCTCAGCCAAGCGCTTTTTCCCTTTGGGCTCAGTTTGGAACTTTTGGTGGCATTCATTGCAGCTGTATTCAAACATTTTTTCACGGTGCAGCATCAAAGGGCACAGTTCTCCTTCCACCGGGGCATAGTCTACAACACGGGCTTCTAAATAAGCAGTCAAGTCCCTCTTTTTTTCAACAGGAGCACAAGCAAAGGTCCTTATTATAATAAAAAGGCATATGGCTGCCACTGCATAAACAGCTTTTTGATTTTCCTTGATTATCGACGGTTGTTGCATTGTGTTTCCCTATTTTGTATTTAATTATCAGACAGGATATGAGAAGTATTATTCTTCCCATTTCACTGCAAACTCACATAAAGGCATTAAACTTTAGGTATTAAATATATGAAAAAAAGGTTAAGTCAATATCCATGCATTCAATTTACACAATTTATACAAGCCCTTACCGATACCTTACAGATCTTTACAAAATATTTACATGATTCAATGGAACCTTGACCAAAGGGTTAAGATTTGCTAGCTATGTATTGTGTATATCTTTTAGAAAATGATTTTATTTATTTGAGCGTTTTTATCACAACAACAATTTAAAGACAACATATAATGTTGCTATCATCAAAAAAAATATTTGAATTCCAGGACATCAGCCTGGATTCAAACACAAGGACAGTAGACGTTAATCGTGAAAAGGTTTCTTTAACTAAAAAAGAGTTCGATCTCCTTTATCTGCTTGCTGAAAATTTAGGCAGTGTAATTGAAAGGAAAGTTATAAAGAGTGAACTGTGGTCCGACGCCAACCTTTATAAATGGAGCCGGACAATTGATGTACACATTCAGCATCTTCGTGCCAAACTTAAGGACGACCCTACTGACCCCCCATCTCATTATAACAGTTCCCGGAGTCGGAAATATGCTTAAAGAATCATAAGGAGGCGCTTTGGAAAAAGACAGAATAAAGTGGAATAAAAGATATATAGAAAAAAACCATTCTAGCACTCCTTCTGATATTGCAAAAAATTTTTACAAATTAGCGCCAAAGGGAAGAAGCCTTGATATAGCGGCCGGTAATGGAAGGAATTCTCTGTTCCTTGCACAAAAAGGGTTCATGGTGGATGCGGTGGACATTTCAGATTTGGGTTTAAAAAACCTTGAAGGCGTTCATCCTGGAACAAACCGGATTTGTGCCGATCTTGACCTGTTTAACATACCTGAAAATCGATACAGCCTTATAATAAACATAAAGTTTTTGAGCAGAAGACTTTTCCCCCAAATTTTAAAAGGTCTTGTGCCCGGAGGGGTTCTTATTTTTGCAACATACATGGAAAAAACAGGTGGCAACAAAAGCTCAATGCGCAGGGATTATATCCTGATGCCAAATGAACTTCTTCGCGAATTCTTATCACTTAATATAATCTACTATAACGTGTCGTCGGCTCCTGAAAAAGGCGATCATGTGGCCTTGACTTCGCTTGTGGCTATAAATAACCAGATTTGAGAAACTCATCCACATTTCTTAAAGCTGACACAGGATGGTGAAAAAAATGTCAAATTTGAATAGAACTTTATTTCTTTTCCTTATGACTGTTTTTATAGGTGCTTTTGGCATACACGAAAGCATTGCCCGACAACAGAGGTTCGAACCTTTCTATTTAAATGTGGAGGGTAAGGGGGTTGATTATCTTGTCGAAGATCTTAATGAAGACGGGTTGAATGACTTTCTGTTTTTTTTCTTCAAAAAGAGTGATGCAGGACCTATCCGTCACTTTTCCATATTTTTTCAGACAAAAACAGGTTTCAATAAAAAAGCTGACCAGAGTTTTAAACTTGATCAATCTGCAATAGTTTTTGATTTATCAGATGTTAGCCCGGCAAAAGGTTTGGAGATCCTTTTTATTAATGGTTCCGGGATATTTTACTATGAGCAAACAGGCCTCCACTATGACGTGACTCCAAAAAAGCTGCTGGAAATTGATTCCATGTTTAAACTTTCAGATAAAACGTTTTTTAGAAACTTTAATTTTGCTTTGGATTTGAATTCAGACGGCATTGATGAGATTCTTATTCCTCATTTTAAAAGCTATGTTATTTACAGTAAAGGCCTCAACGGAGATTTTAATTTTCAATCAAGGTTGAGCATCTCATTGAATAGCAGTGTTGCGCGCAGAGAAAGTTTGGCGCTTTTAAAAGAGATTGACCAGAATTTTTTTGTGGCCGCTTATGGAACTCCAAGTGTTATCTTTTCAGATTATAATGGAGATAAGCTATCTGATATAATTATAGTTGATGAAAGTAATCTAAAAATTTTCTTCCAGGATAAAATGGGGAATTATTCAGATGAAAACTCAACAACTGCAGCTCTTGGTTTTAAAGTTACAAAGGAATTTTCAGTTTTGATGGAGAATGTTATGAATGTTTACATTCGACAAGAGATGGAAGATCAGCTGCGAATTCAATATATCAAGGATATCAACAACGATGGATTATTAGATATTATTGTTGAGCAATCTTCATTAAAGGCCGGGTTCCTGGACCCGAGACAACATTTCCTGTTCTTTTTTGGGAAAAAGAACAATGATGATCCGTCAAAAGGCGGAATTTTTAATAAAGTACCGGATCAGATTATCTTTAATCCGGGTCTTGTGGGAGATCACTGTCTAACAGATTTAAATTATGACGGCAAACTAGATATGATATTTGGTGTTTCAGAGTTTGGAATATTAAAAATAATTTCCACGTTAGTTACAGGAAAAGTCAGCCTAAAAACCAATGTTTACATCCTAAATGACGATGGTAGATATCCTGAAAAAGCGGACTATACCATAAAAAGCAGATTCAAATTTGATATAAATGACCATAATACCTTTCCTGTTATGGATTTTGATGGGAATTTTAATGGTGCCGACAAATTAGACTGTATGTTTAGTTTTGATAATACTGAACTGCTGATAGGCTCTAGTGTAAAATTGTTTGGAGAAGAAGCACCAAGATATCAATCCCAGGGCGATATACTCAAAATAGTTACAAGGCTGAAAATAGAATTGCCGAAACATGGCCGCAAAGTTAAATCTAAAAAAATGAATAATGATTCCAAAAGTGATGTTGTCATAATCTACCCGTTTCGGGAAAAGGATAATGTTTGCATTTTGATAGCAAAATAGTGGATTTACGGACTATGAATTGAATGATAAAATCAGAACCTTAAAGGGGCTTTGATAGAGCACATGCGCCAATTTTTCAAATTGATTTTCAATTCTTCGTTTAATACCTGACATTTCGCCGCCTTGTGTGTAAGCGCCATAATCTATTCTTAAACATCCGTAAAGCAAACAATTTCTTGTCCATGCGGAAGTGTAAACGCATTTGGAAGTATTGACCGCACAATGTATACAAGCGGTTAAGGGTTGCATTTTTAATGCATTATAAGGTAGAGTAAAGTATCTGGATGTTATTTTCGGAATTTGGGATGTATGGTTTTTAGAAACAACCTTGCAATCACCGAATATACAAGGTTAATAAATTCGGAAAAGGAGAAAATGTATTATGAAACCGTTCGAAAGTAGAAAGTACAACAGATTCGAGGCGTTTAAACTTACATCATTCAATTGCCTTGATGAAAACAATGAGGCTGTCCACCATGGTATGGGGCGCACTTTGAATGTGAGCAAAAGTGGAATCTGCCTTGAAACACATGTACCTATTGATACCCGATAT
>JAUXBD010000042.1 GCA_030619585.1 Desulfobacteraceae bacterium | reverse complement strand
TGGCTACGATCCGACTTATGGATTGCCGGTAGTTCTTCCCTCATCTTCTTCAGCTAAAATCGAAAAAAACCTTATGTTATCTATAACAGTAAAAGCAGATGGCTCAATTTATGTTGACAAAACCTTTGTTGCACCTGAGGATTTTTCGCATATATTAAAGAAAAAATCTATGGGACATACAAATCCCGGTGTTCTGCTTTTTGCTGATCATGACCTTTCATACCAGAACCTTTTTGAAGTTCTTGATAAAATCAAAATGGCAGGCCTTAATCAAATATCTCTTCAGGCAGAAAAAGCCTTTAAATGAAACGGATTATACCTGCAGCAGCTATAGCAATGTTGCTCCACTGTTCTGCTTTTTGCATAGACTCCATATGGTCTAAAAGCACTTCCATTACAATGCCCAAAGCCCGCAGCGTCACCATTACCATGTCATACCGGCCCCCTCAAAAGGCCGTTACTGCCGTTAAAAAAAACCCTGTAACTTATAAACCGGCAACTTATAAAAAGGTTAAAAAGCAACCCCCCGCAAAGGCTCCACCGAAGATAAAAACTCCTGTTAACCCAACCCCTTTGCAGCAGCATTCAGAACCGGACCCCATAAAGGAGACGTCGGTCAAACAAGAGGATAAAAACAAAGAGACAACAGACATTGCATCCTTAAGCCATGGCGACAGTTTTTCAAACATGCAGGTTGTAAAAGAGGCAACGCCCCTGTATAGAAACAATCCCCCCCCTGCCTATCCCAAAATAGCCAGGAAAAGAGGTTACCAGGGAACTGTAACATTAAGCATACTCGTGAATGAAAAGGGGAATGTGGCAAATCTATGGGTATTTTCATCAAGTGGCCACAAAAGCCTGGACAATGCCGCCATAGATGCTGTTAAAAACTGGACCTTTGAACCTGCCACAAAGGGAGGCAAGGCAATAGATATGTGGGTTAACATTCCAGTGCGTTTTGAGTTAAAGTGACTTCCTGAAGTAAGTATCATTAAGTTAATCCTGCCAAAAGATTTTTATATATCAGGCTTTATGGTCTCGTAAAAAAACAAAATGGAGCGGCGTTATGATACAACTTCGAAAAAATCCTCACATATACGAAATCAACCTGATGCCGTGGTTAAATGACCTGTGTGAAAAGGAGAAGCGAAAGATTACCCTTAAAACTGTTCCTGACAGACTCTGGGTGGATCTGAAAAAAAGGGGGATAGATCTTGTCTGGCTTATGGGAGTGTGGCACCAAAGCCAATATTCCCGTGAAAACGCACGAAGTCAACCCAACCTGATTAAAGAGAGCCGATCGATTCTTCAAAATTTCAAAATCAAGGATATTATGGGGTCCCCTTATGCCATTGACCGATATATTCCTGACCCTGTATTTGGAAGTGCCGATGATCTTCTATCGCTTAAGCAAAAGTTTGAAGACCTGGGCCTGGCCCTTATTCTGGATTATGTTCCAAACCACACAGCATGCGATCACTTTTGGGTAAGCCAAAACCCTGAATATTATGTTCAGGCAAGGCCTGCAGGCAAAGACAGGGGCTCTAAAGCTTTTTTTACGGGTCATAAAACCACGAAAAGTCAACGCATTGCCCACGGAAGGGACCCTTTTTCCTATCCCTGGGTTGATACAGCCCAAATTAATTACAGCAACCCAAAGGCTGTGTCTGCAATGATTGAAACCCTTGCCGATATCGCCCGCCATTGCCATGGTGTAAGATGTGACATGGCGATGCTTGTGCTAAAAAAGGTTTTTAACAAAACATGGAATCGCTATGTGGAAAAGGCCAAAGGAGTTGAGTTTTGGACTCTTGCCATAGAAAATCTCAAGTCCAAAGGCTTGCCGTGCATCATGCTTGCGGAAGTATATTGGGGTATGGAACAGGACCTTATCGATCTGGGGTTTGACTACACCTATGACAAAACCCTGTATGATTTAATGGTTGACGAAAATACAGAAGGTCTTAAGTCACATCTGTCAGCACCTTCCTACTACCAGGAAAAGATGGTACGCTTTTTGGAAAACCACGATGAACCAAGATCCATGGACATTTTCGGCTCCAAAAAAATATACGGCGCTATGGTTACCCTTGCCACGCTTCCAGGTATGAAACTCTGGTACCACGGGCAGTTTGAAGGCAATCGTATTAAAGTGCCAATACATCTTGCACGTGGTGCAGCCGAACCCATCGTGCCGGAATATGCATCCTTTGCAAAAAAACTTCTTAAGGAGGTGGACCATCCTGTTTTTCATGACGGAGTCTGGAAAATGTGCGAAACCCTTGGTTGGTCGGATGATCGTTCTACTTATAATCTTCTGGCTCCTTGTAATCTTCTGGCCTGGTGCTGGCAAAAAGGGAGAGAAAGACGCCTTATTGTTGTTAATATCTCTTCGGCCCGCGCCCAAGGGTCGGTGAGAATGCCTGCAAACTGGCTACCTGCGGCCGGGAGATTTATCTGTTTTGATCCATTAAAAAAAGACCGCTACCTGCGCAAGACAAACCAGGTGGAAACTTCCGGACTTCAGGTTGAACTTGGTGCAAGGGACTTTCATTTTTTTAAGATCACAAAAGAGTGAAGCGATTCAATATCATCTCTGTAAGTCTGTTTCGCGCTGCATCCAGCAGGCTCGGAGAGTGTGGCCATTGCTCAAGAATGATTGCTCCGGAGAAACAGCGATTACTGAGTCGATCAAGAAACCCGCCAATACCGGAAGGATCTTTGCCGGCAGGCCCTGTAAAAAGGGGGAGATGACTATCGTGATCGCCGTGGTTTTCATGGATATGAACATGAATGATCGGGATGTTCCCATCAAGAAGGTCTGTGAACCTGAGATAGTTGTTCAGGGTTTCCGGGTATAAATTGGCGTGACCCAGATCAAGGCACATTCCAACGAGCTCTGCATCCCCGGCACCATCCATACTAAGCCTTTCAAACAGCTTATTAAAAACTTCGGGACCGGTTGTTGGTGTGTTTTCAATAGAGAGCTTGATACTCTCTTTGGACAGTAGTTGTATCAAAGGGGTAACAGCTTCAACATAGGCATCAACTCCTTTTTCGGAAAAGAAGTGTGTGTTGATAAGTGTTGCGCCAATATCTATGGCAAACTCGACATTTCTAATTAAAGCTTCCCGGTCCTTGAGCTTAAGTGGATTTACCTGCCATGGAGTATGTACCGAGAGATTTATATCATGATCAGTGGCAATTTTTCTTATCAGGGCACGCGCTTTTTTCTTTATACTACTTTCTGTCCACCCTTTGCCGGACTCATTTTTGTCAGGAAACCACTCAAAGGCATCAAACCCTTTTACTATGGCGTATCTGAATGGTTCTGTAATACTGGAAGCAGCAAGAGCTGTCTGGTTGCCGATTCGGATATACCGGGTTTCCTTCACCTTAACCTCCGATTTGTGGGCGTGTCTGCACTACATAGTAGCTCCCGTTAGTATATGCGCCCTCTATATCTTGAGCAGACCCCATGATATCTTCAACTGTTATAGCAATAGTGCCGATGGTGGCCAGAAACTCTTTTTGAAACAGCTCATCCCAGACGAGTGGCTCTTTCGAGTAGTCCAGGATGATCTTGTCGGGCTTTGTCAACATGACACTGTCGTAAAGGCCGGCCCCGGCATAACCGGCCAGGTCCTCTCCGTTTGAGTCTGAACGCAGGATCAGACCGGTTCCGAACAGGCCGGTGCTTTTGCTTGGAAAGGATAGTAAATCAGCCCCTTTTTTGCCTTTCTTCAAAGAAAAGCTCAAGGCCCTTCCCGGATAGTTTCCCACGAGAGTCTCCCCAAGGCCTAAAACCACCTCGGAATATATTTTATCCCTGTCGCCGGTAAGAGGATTATGGGTATGAATCACAAAACTATACTCAGCTTCAACAATCTCCTGGATGAGTACAGCCATGGCAAGGTTCTCATGGGGAATACCCTTTGCCACGCGGCTTAAAAACGCTCTTTCGTTCCACTTTGAACTCCAGACACTTTTTATCCCCATCCAGGCACTATCCCAGTTTGCAGGAGGTAAAATCCCCTCTTTTTCAATTACATGATAAAAAGACGACTCCAGTTCATCCGGTGGTTCAAGGGCCATAACTGTCTTGCGTATCTCCTTAAGCATATCTTTTCTTGAATCATCTGTAATGCTCTCCAATTTTACGGTCATATCCTTGTAACTTTTTACTATTTTATTGTTCTTCTCTTGCTCAAGCACCTTCTGGAAAACACCAAAGGGTATCGCTGCACAGCCGGGTACTTTAATCCATTCAGGCAGCTTTGAGCGAACGCTTTCCAAATTTTTTGATTTACCCCCGACATTTTTTTCATTGAAACCTTCTTCCCCTACAGCATAAGATGTAAATCCTGCGCTATATGTGGGGATGCGAACAGGTGTTAAGCTCGGCAATGTTCTCGCTGTATCGCGGGTTCCTTTTTCAACTACTACATCGCCTGTTTTATCTATATTGAGCTTAATATTTTGCCCTTTTAATAACTTTAATTGATCAACTGTTTTTATATCATAACAAGTGGCGATCAACACATGGGCATTTCTCGCGCGAATAGCCACATGAGATACGATGTCTGTTGTATCAGAGGTTATTATGGCTGTTATCCCTTGCGGAATCTCCTCGTCTCCTGCAATCTTGTCGGTCACGATAACTGTTGATTGATCATATTTTTTTCCCTGGACTGATTTCAGTTCTGAAGTCACCTCAACCAGTCCTGCCCCCTGCCCCTGGCTTACCACCTGCCAGTTGCCAAGGTTGGCCTTTCGTCGTAATATGGGAGTAAGATGACGAAGCAGCATCACCAGAACAAATGCCGGCCGACCCCGCACCACCTCTTCGGTAAAAATATTTATGGTCCATGAGTCGGAACTAAAAGCTTTTCCTAAAAGTTCGGCTTTTTGCTGAAAAAACTGGTAATAACTGTCCACAAATCCGCCAATTAAACGTCCGAGACGATCCAGTACAGAATGGGCATGCAGTGACCACTTTTTTCTAAAACGTGGTTTGTCCTTAAGTGTCTTCCAATGCCGCATGCATTGCATGAGCTCTTGGTCCTCATCGGTGAAGGATCGATTTTCAAGCATCATTGCTATCAAGTCAACCAACTGGTCCTTGCTTAACGCCAGATGTAGATTTCTTTCCACCGCAACTCGCAGGAAATCTTCTAAGGCCAGATCCAGAAAAAGCAGGTCGCGTACTCCGCTCCGATGGGACCCGAGTTCCTTTTTTAGCTGTTTTCGCGCTTTGGTTATTTTACCAACCAAAGTGCATATTTTTGTAAGGCCATCATTTCTATGCCACCAGATAAAGTCCATGAGCTCATGCATCCCATGATCAAGCAAAGGCCTTGCCGCATGAATCGCCGCACCAAGATCGGTCCCCAGATGAACTTCCTTGAGTATGCCCAAAAATCTTTCAAAATCGTGAATCAGTTTTTCTTTAAGGTGCACAATAAAATCCGGATGGGACTTTATGGGTCGATCATAGCTTTTAAGGCGCTTCCTGTTCACCCCACCTTCTTGCAGGTGCCTGTAAAAAAGATCAAGATCCCCGTTTCCTCGTAAGAACGCCAGATATGCCTCACAGATTACCACATCATCAGGCGTGGTGTTATTGTGGAGTTTTTGGTGCCACTCCTCCATAAATCTTCCTGATATCTCTTTTATGTGGTGCCGGTGCATAATGTTTAGAATTTCATCACGGACCCGCTGGCCCTCTCCTCCCCTGCCCATCGTGGTTAATATAAGTCGGATAAGCTGACGTTCCTCCGGCTTATTAACATAGCGGTCGGCAAGCTTGCTGGTCAATCGATGTTGTGCGTGGCTCAGCTCCCTTGGTTGGGTATTATAATTTCGTTGCCAGTCCAGCTGTCTGATAGCTGAAAAACGCATCCAAACAAAAATCAGCGCCAGTAAATCCACGTTATTTTCGACTTTGTCCAACAAGTCATGACAGAGGTTGAAACGGTGCATCAGTGTCCATGAATTGCACCCCATCTCCTTTTCAATAATTTCATCGGCAAAGTCGACCACTTTGGGGGCTACTTCCGCTGTATATTCAGGAGAAGAGATCAATGGGATATGGAAATTACCTGAATTTTCCTTTAACCATTGTCCGGTATCAATATGCTTCAGCACAAAAGAGATGCCTATGGCTGCCTCACGATCGTTTATATTGATCTGCACTCTCCTTAGCCCCTTATGGCTGTGGAAGGGTGTTTCAGCCGCCGTGTTTTGAAACACGGTTGTTCCTTGCGGCCGGATAGAAGGTGGGGGAAGTGACCATTTGACACAAAATCGCTTTATAAGACCCCAGTGTAAAATCAAGGAACCGGGAAGGTCGGTTACCAGAGTGACGCCATACTGGGTATCGTTTTTTGCTACAGCCACTGCCAAAAGGTAGTGGTCCTCAAGATGATGCACGTGCTCATAAATTATCATCTCCTGTTTAAGGGCTTTTTTAAGAAGGCGCACAGGATCCTTGGTTTCTTTTGGAACCTTGATCTGATAGTTTTGTCCCTGGTTATTATCCCAGCTATCTTCTTCCGGGAAAAAAAGTGCAAAAGAGATTAACTCAAAATCAGGTGCCTGCGCAAGGTTAAGAGTGATCTGGGAAAAGCCGTTTTGATTTACAAATGGCGTCTGAACAGCGTTTTTGTTGAATTCTATGCTGCCTTTAGGCCATAGGGACCTTGGTGGTATTTGCCAGGTTTTCTGAATATGGTGACAAACGCCCCAGTGCAACACACACTTCTGGCGTTCATGTTTTTCCATTATCAAAGATAGTTTAGTGCCCTTTCCTGTGGAATGTTTTTCTATGCTAACTTCGATGCCACGCTTGATAATGATCTTTTCAGGCATTATTTTACCACCATAGTTTAAGGGGTTGGTGCATGTTGAGGCCCAGTGCATGATAAACTTCAGCCACTTTCCACCTCCTTTGGTTGGTCTATTGGTTTCATTTGTTATGTCGGTTCTACCGTTTCGCCCCATCCACCTGGCCCTTTTTGATAAACCATGCGTCCTGCAAAAAGAACCACGGGATCCATTGGGCCTATACTATACTTTCTTCTTACTACACCCGGATCTGTCCAGCCATCCCATTGGTGAAAGTTTACCGCATTGTAAACTATGGATACTTTCCAGTCGGGAACTTCGTACATCCACATAATCATGAACTTCATTGCCTTTTCGTTCAAGCGCCGCTGCCAGTTCCGTAACATGCGCTCCAACACCACCAACCGAAATTGAATGTAGCGTTTCCCATGAAAGCAGTGCAACTCTCACAACCACCTCCTTCTTGCAGTTGGGCAAAGCCCAAAGGAGGGTTTGAGGTATTTTGTAAGTTGCTCTTGTTGATATTCGTTTAACCCCTGCCCGTTAAACTGGCCGGTAAACCGTTTAAGGGTTATAAAGCGGTTTGCCGGTTTTTTAACAACAAAAGTTGGTGTCTGAGACCATAAATAGCAAACAAGATGAATAAGTGAACACTTATGATAGTAACGTCAGGTTTTCAGATTCGGGAAAAGTTTCTCTTTTATACATCATTTTTTTTTAATTAGTCAAGTATACAATATGACATATTTTTCAAAACAATCAAAAACTATCGGTCCATGGTGGTCAATACAAGTATCGCTTCTGTAATAAGGGCTTTTTTTTTACTGTTTTTTTCCAGTCTCTCTTTTCTGATAAAACCCCTTATTGTTGCTAAAACTTTTTACCTGTGCAAAAGACAAGTCCAACTCCCATGTTTCATGGCTCTTCAAAAATTGCGCCACTATCCTGTTGTCTTTTCCGTTTCATTGAGCAACGCTGCCGCATTTTCACCGCAAATTTTACCAATATCTATTTGGGTAAGTCCGGCCTGCTCAAGCTCCTTGAAGTATCTTGCCGGTTTTAAGAGGGGAAAGTCGGTCCCCAGAAGAATCTTGTCGCTGCCCGCACATTGGATTGCGATATTATATATCTCGGGATCATATAGGAAGGGGGATGCTGCTGTTGAAAAATCTGCAGGAACAGTGATGTCAAAAGGCGGATATTTCTGGCC
>JAUXBD010000303.1 GCA_030619585.1 Desulfobacteraceae bacterium | reverse complement strand
GCCTGTCATTAATAACTCCGAACTTACTTCAATGTTGATATAGCCGCAAAAAAGACGCCCCAGAGGAATAAGCTTAGCATTCCACAGGGCAAACGAAATGCGCAAAGTCAATTACCACCCCTAAAAAGGGTGACATGAATTTAACCCTAAAAGGAATTTTATAATTTATAAATTTTTTATTCACCGCCCGCTCCCGATGGTCGCTCGAGACACAGAGAGCACAGAGTTTTTTTCTTTTTTTTATCCAATCAGGAGACGGCGATTGAATAAAAGAAACTATCCCTATGGGAAGCTTAACTGCAGCAAACGTATCATGTCCTAAGGACTGATTATTTATGATTTGTCGAAGTCTCCCGACAAAGCATAAGATTTTTCTTTCTCTGTGTCCTCTGTGTCTCTGTGGTGAATATTATTCTTTATATAGATTGGCTCCAATCATTAACAAGGCACTTCAAACTTTCATGTGCTAGTTGGGCCGTTCTTCCTTGCCTTCTTCCTTTTGTGCACTGTCTTCTTTCAAAAGCCCCATGGCTTTTCTTACCTTTATCAGGGCGTTATTATATATATCAGGATTTTCTTTAAAAAATTTCTTTACATTTTCACGTCCCTGGCCTATCCTCTCTCCTTCATATGAGTACCAGGAGCCGCTTTTCTCGATTATATTCTCTTCAACCCCCATATCCAGGAGGTCACCTGTTTTGGATATCCCCTCGCCATAAGTTATGTCAAATTCCGCATCTCTAAAAGGAGGTGCCATCTTGTTTTTAACCACCTTAACCCTTGTGCGATTGCCTACAACCTCTGCACCATCTTTAATGGCAGAACTGCGTCTTATTTCCAATCTCAATGAAGAGTAGAATTTAAGTGCATTTCCGCCGGTGGTTGTTTCCGGATTACCGAAAACAATACCTATCTTCATGCGGATCTGGTTGATAAAAATTACAGATGTCATGGTTTTGCCTATTGTGCCGGTGAGTTTTCTTAAGGCCTGTGACATGAGCCTGGCCTGGAGTCCCATGTGGGAATCACCCATTTCGCCCTCTATCTCCGCCCGGGGAACCAGGGCAGCGACAGAATCGATAACAATAACATCTATTGCCCCACTTCTAACAAGCATATCTGTTATCTCAAGAGCCTGCTCCCCTGTATCGGGCTGGGAAACCAGAAGTTCATCACAGTTCACACCGAGTTTTCTTGCATAGGTAGTATCCAATGCGTGCTCTGCATCTATAAACGCTGCGATTCCTCCAAGTCTCTGGGCTTCAGCCACTGCATGAAGCGCAAGGGTCGTCTTGCCGGAAGATTCAGGCCCGTAGATTTCAGTCACCCTTCCCCTGGGAATCCCCCCTATTCCAAGGGCTTTGTCGAGGGCAAGTGAGCCTGTGGGAATTACAGGAACCTCTATTACTGTATCACCTCCAAGTTTCATTATGGAACCCTTGCCGAACTGACGCTCTATCTGTGTGATAGCTGATTCAACCGCTTTTTGTTTGTCTGTCAATTTATCCATGTCTCCTCCTGTTTTATGTCCGGATGTTTCACCGCTGCCAATCCAGACAGTTCGTTTTTTCTTAGTCGTAAGTCCAAAATGTTTGCAAAGTACATTTATCTTGTCAACGGCTGTTTTTAACGCAAAGGCGCAGAGAACGCAGAGTCACGCAGAGATAATCAGCTATATCTCTACAGCTTTTTACGCGAAATATTATGAAATTTCTTTTCACACATAATTTTTAATTTTTTACACCCTCTGCGAATCTCTGCGTTTATTTAAAACATTCTAATCAACCTTCGGACTTCTCTCTGGAATCAGTTTAAACATACTCTCAGTCTTCTAAAGCTGTACTGCTCAGTTTTGTATAAACTGCGCCGGTTGGCTTTAAATCGCTTTTAAATAGAATAATCCTGTCTGCAAAAAAGGAATCTGATTCAACACCTTTTAATGATCTCATGGAATCAACAAGCTTTTTTGTATCTATCTTTCCTTTTATCCGTCCAAGGGTAAGATGCCCCTTAAAAGGCCTTTTATCCCTTGGAAAGCCACTCTTTTCAAGGTTTTCATCAAGTGTGCTTTGCAGTTTAAAAAGGCTTTCCAATTGGCCGCCGACACCTAACCACATTACCCGCGGCTTTTTTATCCCGGGAAACAGTCCCATGCCTTTTGCCAGTAGATTTATTTTAGAAACGCCCCTGGCTGACTCCTTAATTGCCGTTTCAACCTTTTCTAAATCTTCAGACTTTATATCACCTAAAAACTTGAGTGTAAGGTGAATGTTTCCGGGCTTGACCCACCTTATTTTAACCCCTGAAGATTTAATATCCTTTTGTACGCCGCCAATAGTTGAAGCAACGCTTTCCGGCAGCTCAAAAGCTATAAAAGCACGTAGTGTATCAGACATTTAAGATCTATGCTTATAACAGGAAACCCATCAGAAAAAGGACAATGCTACCGGCACATCCCGCCAGCACATCATCCAGCACAACTCCGGCTCCTCCTTTGATCTCTCTTTCCAAATACCTTATGGGAAACGGTTTTAAAATATCAAAAAACCTGAATATAAAAAAGCCTGCAACCACATAAGGAATTGTAAAGGGATGGCCCAAAAGAGTTACGGCAATACCTGCTATCTCGTCTATAACAACAGATTCAGGGTCTTTTTCCTTTAATATAGCCTCAGCATTTTCCGCCACCCATACTGCAAACACAATTAAAAGTATTGTGCAAAGGGCTGCAGCGTAAAGCCCCATTTGGGAAAGCAAAAAACAAAGAAAAAGGCCTGGTATTGTTCCAAAAGTGCCAGGCGCAAATTTTATTTTTCCAAAATAGGCACCAGTGGCAAAAAACATCACTGTTTTTTGTCTTAAATCCATTAGGAGCTTCTATAACCTGACATGTCTCTTGTCAAGGATACCCTTGCTCAAGAGACAATTTAAGTTTGAAGTTTGAATCCCGCATAGCGGGACTGAAATTAATATGTCACTTCAAGCTTAAATCTTACTATTTTTCTATCTGCGGTTATCTGCGCAAATCTGCGTCCTAAAAAATATCAAAAAGCCCGCGCGTTAGCGCGTTCCTCAACAAGGCACTTCAAACTTTTTTTACCCTTGATTTTTTTCATTTGGAGTTTAGCCCTGGCGACCCCCGTGAGGTCTTTGACCTGTTATGTGAAAATTTTGATTCACGGCAATCAATCAGACCTT
>JAUXBD010000197.1 GCA_030619585.1 Desulfobacteraceae bacterium | reverse complement strand
GGTCCGCTTCCCATGCTTGGTTACCCTCACACAGGGGTCCGCCTTTATATAGTGAACGAGCAATTACTATAGCTGGCACCTTTCAGCCAGCAAGATGTACCAGGCTTATCCTGGCGCACCAGATTAACGCAGATGTTCTCAGATTTTTAATTATTCTATCCGCGTAAATCTGCGTTAATCTGCGGCCAATAAATATATAACTGGCAAATATCATTATAAATAAAATGAGATTTCCTATACTATTAAATTACTTATTTTGAGCCTTATTTTCACCACTCTACGTAAGGACTGCTTCTTTAAAGGCATCAATGCCCATACTTTCAACTATTCTCCCTATACGCTGACGCTTTGGATTTTCCTTGTAATAAGCAACAACTTTGCTTATTGCTTCTTCTGCCGCTTCAGAGGAAAGGTCTTCGGCCAGGATGTCCGCCAGCCGTGGCTTGAATGACCCCATTCCGCCAACCTGAACTGTCCATCCTTTGTCCGTACCATACAAAGAAAGGTCCTTTATACAGTTTTCAGCGCACTGAATCTTGCACCCGCTTACAGCCATTTTCATTTTACTGGGAAGATTCATGCCGTGATAGATATTATCCAGTTTCATGCCCATCTTCAGGCTGTCCTGTTTTGCAAGCCTGCAGAAGGTTGTTCCTGGACAGGTTTTAATGCTTCTGACACACAAGCCGACCGCATGCCCCGGACTCATACCAATATCCTGCCAGATATTGTCAATATCCTCTTCCTTTACACCAACAATCGCTATACGCGCGGCGCTTGTTATTTTAAGAGCAGCCGCATTGTATTTTTCAGCAATATCTGCCAGGTTCCTCAGGTTTTCAGGTGTAATGACTCCACATGGTACATGTGGGGCGACAGCATATGTCTCTTTTCCTCTTTGAAGTACAACTCCTTTTTCTCCATCCTTTAACATAAAAAGCCTCCTTAAAAATTATTTCCAGTTTCCCATTTTAATTTCTGTTTTCATTTTAATCAAAAAATATGGATGCGAATTTTCCATTGAATATAAGATTAAAATCACATTGACATCGAATCCTTCCTAAAATCTGTTTTTCATCCCAGAACATCAATTAACACAAGTTGATCTTTTTTAGCAATAGCATGGGCTTTCTCAACAGCAGATTTTATCTGCCTGTAAGAGATTTTGACAATGAAGACAGCTTTGGATCACGGATGTCCAGCAGCAAGTCCGGTTTCGGAGATATTGCAGGAATGTTTCGCTATCAGTTCATGAATCAAAAGAAGGGAGATCCCTTTTACCTTTCAGCAGGCATAGGCTTTACAGCACCCACCGGCCAACATGATCAAGGAGATGTGGGTGCCGGTGCCTGGTCAATAGGTTCCGAACTTACATTTACCTATATGCATAACAAACATAGGATATACACAGAGTTTATAGCTGCAGGTTATGATGATGGAAGTTACAATCATGAACACTACAAACCTGGTGATGTGTTTTTTGCAAGTTTTTTCTACGGGTATGCCCTGAGCAATTATATAGACATCGGTGCTAAAAGCCGTTTCATGTGGATGGATAAAACAGAAAATAACCATGTTGAAAACAGTAACTCAGGTTTTGAAAACATATATATCGGTCCTGTAGTTGCTGCAAAATTTTTAAGCCACAAGAGTTGGATAATTTTATCTGTTCCTTTCTGTATGCGAAGGGATGTAAATGGTTACCAACCTACTTCCGACTGGTACATTGACTTTTCATTTCTCTGCATGTTCTAAATCAATCCTGATTTATCTTTACCGATGGGAATAGGGACAAATCCGTATGGGGGAGAAACTTTGCAGCTGAGAACAGGTTCATGAACTCCTGGTTGACGTTCAATTCCATGTAGGTAATCTGGTTTCTTATCTTCTCAATCTCGTCAAAACATAAAGTTGACGTTAGAGCCATTACCGCACCTCCAAGGGAACTGTTGCCAAGGGGTTTGTATTTTTCAACAGGCAGGTCGGGAATCATGCCGATAGCTATGGCTGATTCGGGCTTGATGAAAGAACCGAAAGTCCCTGCCACATAGAACCTGCAAAGATCTGAAAAGCCTACACCTACTGAAGATGTAATTGTTTCAAGTATAGTATACATTGCAGCCTTTGAGCGAATAAGACTGTCAAGGTCTGTCTGACTTATAGTAAGGTCCTCACCTGTTGTAGAATCTTTTGAAGGGACAATCACAAGGTGCATGATGCCGTTTTTTTCCGTAAGACAGCTGTTGCCCGCAGATCCTGTAAACTTTCCCCTTATATCTATCATCCCGGAAGTAAAAAGGCCTGCGGCAAGATCGATGAGGCCTGACCCGCATATGCCGATTGGTTTTTTATCATCAATTGAATGGATAGTGATATTTTTAGTTACAGGATCGATAAAAACCCCGTCAATAACTCCCGGCCCGGCCATCATACCCATCTTTGTCACGCCCCCTTCAAGGGCGGGGCCTGCGGCTCCGGCACATGCTATAAGCCAGTTTTTGTTGCCCAGAACAACCTCGGCATTTGTTCCCACATCAACCAGGATTGCTGTGTCTTCAGATTCATTTAAACCCGAAAACATAATGCCGGAGATAAGGTCTCCGCCAAAATAGCTGCCGATATTGGGAAAAATCAGTGCCCTGGCCGATGGATTCACTTTAATACCCAAATCTTTTGTCTTTAATGTTCCAGGGCTGTTTACAACAGGGATATAAGGCTCACGTATTATCCAGTGTGGATCAAGCCCCATAAACAGATGGGTCATGGCAGTATTTCCGGCGACTGCAAGAAGGTAGATATCTTCAGGATCACTGTTGCAAGAACCACAGATCCTTAAAACAGCCTTGTTTAAACCTTCTATAATAAGGTTGTTGAGACGGCTTAAACCATCTTCCTGCTCTGCAAAATGAATCCTTGCCAGTATGTCAGGCCCGACAGAAATTTGCGGATTGTCAAAAGCCAATTCACTTTTTACCTTGTTTGTGTACAGGTCTATCAGGCGCAAAACAACCCTCGTTGTCCCAAGGTCAACAGCAAGGCCCAAAATCGGGGCTGGTTTATCCGGGTCCAAAACTTTGATAAGAACACAGTTTCCCCTATTTTTAAAAAGTACGCAGCAGGCCTTGTAGTTCCACTTTCGCAAAAGCCCTGGAATAGTTTTTAAAAGATCAAAGTCAATCTCAATGAATATGTTTTCATCTGAGCCTTTGGTCCTAAGGCGGGATTTTAATGCTTCCAGAAGTCGATCGATATCTGCAGTATTATCCTGCAAGGCAGGAGGTGTCAGTGAAACTGTTTGTACCCAGCTTTTCTTCTCCTCTTTATTTGTCATTTAATTTCTATAAGGTTTCAAGGCGGGATAATTGTGTCTACAGGGTAAACGTCATGTCTCTTTCAATTGCGACACATTCAATATCATAAGATTTCTGCTCTATAATCTCATGGCATTTCTCAACAATTTGATCCACCTGGTCATCTGTCCGGTCCTGGTTAATATGAAACAACCCGAGTTTCTTAGCTCCTGCATCTGCTGCAAGCTTGATAGCACCCGGATATGTGGAATGCCCCCATTCAATAGTTGATGAATATTCTTCCGGCGTGTACTCTGCATCATGGAACAAAAGGTCTGCCCCTTCACAGAACTCCAGATAGTCTTCCACCTCAAGGCCACCTGGATGAAGATAACCAAGCTCATTATCGGTCAGAAAAACAAATGATTTGCCATCTTCTTCAAATCTATACCCGCTACCGCCATTTGGGTGGCTGAGACGAATAGGAGTTACTGAAACAGACCCGATCTCAAATTCAGAGGGACAACCCTCTTTGTAAGATATCTTTGCGCTGACATCAGAATATTTTACAGGAAAATTGGGGGGCGACAAGGTCTTGGAGATCATGTTCTCAACATATTTCCCGGGAAAAGGGCACCTGTAGGCTGTTATCTCGGTGTCGTTTCTGTAAACGGGCTTAAAGAAAGGAAACCCCATCAAATGGTCCCAGTGGGCATGGGTAAATATCAGATTATACTCTAAACGCCCCTCTTTAAGTAACTGGTTCCCCAGTCGGCGAATGCCGGTGCCTGCATCGACAATGATAATATCATCGCTTTTTGTTCTTATCTCCAGGCAGGTTGTATCACCACCATATTTTATGTATTCCTTCCCTGAAACAGGAATGGAACCTCTTGTTCCCCAGCATTTTATTTTCATAGATAACTTATTAAACTATTTAGTATAATTTTTCAATATATTACTTAAAAAAATATTCCATGTTCAAAATTGGAGTAACATAACATAAAATTACATAAATATTGGACACAAGACAAATATAGGAATTAGGGAATTGAAGAATTTAGGAATTTAGGAATTGAATGAATTCTATCTATTTTAATTGATTGATTTTATCCTTTAATCCCTCAAT
>JAUXBD010000092.1 GCA_030619585.1 Desulfobacteraceae bacterium | reverse complement strand
TTATAGGTATCTCTATACCACTGCGTTTTTTAACGGCTTTACGCTGCTGCGTATCGCCCCTCTGCCCAATTTTCCGGCAAGAATAAAAAACCGGACTGCCTTATATCAAATATCCAGATACACTTCGATGAGCTAACTCTCTTCTTTTATCAAGAAAATATAAAATCGGTACTGTCATGCGTGAAAAAAGCAGGGATGCCACTTCACCGGCCATAAGTGATATGGCCAGTCCCTGGAAAATAGGGTCAAATAAAATAACCGATGCGCCAACCACAACAGCTGCGGCTGTAAGCATCATGGGACGAAACCTTACAGCCCCGGCTTCTATTACAGCCTGATCAAGGGGCATGCCGCTGCTTAACCTGAGCTCAATAAAATCCACAAGTATGATAGAATTCCTTACCACTATTCCCGCGCCTGCAACAAACCCGATCATGGAAGTAGCTGTAAAAAAGGCCCCGAAAGCCCAGTGGGCGGGCAGTATTCCGATCAGGGAAAATGGAATCGCCGCCATTATGGTCAGAGGGGTTGTAAAGGACTGGAACCAGCCCACGACAAGTACAAATATCAGAACAAGAACAACAGCAAAGGCAAGCCCCATATCCCTGAACACCTCATATGTTATATGCCACTCACCGTCCCATTTCATGGCATAACGTGTATCGCTTTCGGGCAGGCCTGCTGTATGCTGTTCCATCTTGTAACCTTCCGGAAGTTTAATAGCATCGATCTTTTTTTGCATCTCCAGTATCGCGTAAACCGGACTTTCCTTAACTCCCGCCACATCACCGATAATATAGACAACCGGCATAAGGTTTTTATGATAAATGCTTTTGTCATTTTCGGTCCTCACCGGGGTAACCAGTGTTGACAAAGGCACAAGAGTTCCGTCAGTTGCAGCCAGTTTCAAAGATTCAAGCTGTTTTATGCCCGCGCGAAAGGAAAGGGGCATACGCAGCCTTATGGGTACATCCTCTTTTTCAAGGGGCTGATGAAGAAGCCCCACCTGCTTTCCCGTGAGTGCAAGTTCAAGTGTGTCTGCTATCTTTGAGACATGTATCCCATGCAGGGCAGCCCTTTCTTTGTCCACTTCAAAACTATACCTGGGCCTGTCATCTTCCATATACCAGTCAATATCCACCACACCGGCAGTATCTTCAAACACCTTCATCACATCTTTTGCGATCTCTTTCTGGCGATCATAATCAGGCCCGTATATTTCTGCAACAAGGGTGGAAAGAACCGGCGGGCCGGGCGGGACCTCGGCAATCTTTACTTTTGCACTGTAACTCGCGGCAATTTTTTCAAGAAAAGGACGAACTCTTTTTGCAATATCGTGGCTTTGCTTTTTTCTGTGGCCTTTTTCCGCCAGATTAACCTGGATATCCGCAACATTAGGTCCCTTACGCAGATAGTAATGTCTCACAAGACCGTTAAAGTTAAACGGCCCTGATGTTCCCGCATATATTTCATAGTCTGTAACTTCATTTACGGTTTTTAAGTATTCACCCATCTCCATTGCTGCTGCGGCTGTTTCTTCAAGGGTTGCATGATCCGGCAGGTCAAGTATAACCTGAAATTCACTCTTATTGTCAAAAGGAAGCATCTTTACCCTTACCTTACCGATACCCACAAGCGCGCATGATAAAACAAGAAGGCCGGCAACCCCTGATAAAAATATCCATCGCCACTTCACGCTACCCAAAAGATGCGACATCACCTTCCTGTAAAAACGTGCAGACCCGTCCTCCTGTGAATTCTCCTGTGAGTCCTGATGGCTACTGTGAGATTCATCGTGTTTTATCAGTCTGATAGATGCCCATGGAGTTATTATAAAGGCAACAAGAAGGGAAAACACCATTGCAGCTGATGCTCCTATGGGGATAGGACGCATGTAGGGCCCCATAAGGCCTCCCACAAACGCCATGGGAAGTATCGCGCAGATAACAGCAAGTGTGGCAAGTATCGTGGGATTTCCGACTTCGTCAACTGCCTCGATAGCCACCTTTGCCTTGGCCCGCCCCTTGTTTTCAGGCAGCCTGAAATGACGCACAATATTTTCAACAATCACAATAGCATCATCCACAAGAATTCCTATTGAAAAAATAAGCGCAAAAAGAGTAATCCGGTTCAATGTGTATCCGTAAAGATAGAACACGGTAAGAGTCATGGCCAGGGTTACGGGAATCGCAAGGGCGACGACGCCTGACTCCCGTCTGCCCAGGGTAAACCAGATAAGAGCTGTTACCGATATGATTGCTATCATCATGTGATAAAGAAGCTCATCGGATTTTTCCTTTGCGGTCTCCCCATAGTGACGGGTTATGGTCATATGAAGGTTATCAGGAATAATGATACCTTTTGCATCTTCAATACGTTTCAGGATGTTTTCTGCCACCGTAATAGCATTGGTGCCTTTCCTCTTTGCAATAGTCAGCGTAACCGCAGGATATACTCCTTTATGGGAATCGAGTTCGTCAGTTGCATCTTCTTTGGCAGCAGGGCCGGTTGCAAAAAACACATAACTGTCGGGCTCTCCAGGCCCGTCTGTTATTTGCGCAACATCTCTAAGATATACGGGTCTGTTGTTAGATATGCCCACCACAATTTTTTCAACATCTTCTATGTTTTTCAAAAAACCGCCTGTGTGCACAAGCACCTGCCCTTCAGGCGAAGGGAAACTGCCTGCGTCAATCTCCTGATTGGAAACCTGAACAATCTGCGCCACATTTGTAAGATCAAGGCCAAAGGCTGACAGGCGTACGGGATCCAGGTGCACATCCACCTGGCGCTTCTGGCCACCTATTATTGTGGTAATTGAGATGTTGTTTTCACGCTTTACAAGGTTTTCCACCTCCACGGCAACCCTTCGCAAAGTAAACTGGTCAAAATCCTCTCCCCAGAATGTAAGTGACAGGATCGGCACATCGTCTATGTAGCGTGGTTTTATTAAAGGCGGAGTTGCCGCCCACGGGATCCTGTCATAGTTAGACATCAATTTTGACTGGAGCCTGACTATGGCCTCCTCTTCATCCTGTCCCACATAAAATCTTACTATGGCCATTGACATGCCCGGACTTGAGGTGGAGTATACATATTCAACACCCGGAATCTCCCACAAAAGTTTTTCCATTGGTGAAGTTATACGCTGTTCAATCTCTTTGACATCTGCGCCCGGCATTTTTACAAAAATGTCTACCATGGGCACTATTATCTGTGGTTCCTCCTCACGCGGCAGGCCTATAATGGCTGCAATCCCCAGAAGAATTGAGGCTATAATTATAAGGGGGGTCAACTTTGAGTCTATGAAAAAAGCTGCCATACTGCCTGCTATGCCCTGTTTTGAACTCATGAGATAGTCTCCACTTTTACACCGTCTTTAATTCCCAAAGGAGGATCAAGCATATAGCGGGTTCCGTTTTTAAGTCCTGACAGTACTTCAACAGAGTCTTCGAATATCCGGCCTGTTCTTAAGAGCCTGAAATGGGCTATATCCTTATCATCAACCAGATAGTAACCTGTAAGTTGGCCCCGGCGTATAATTGATTTTGAGGAAATGATTATGATGCCCGCATCTCCTATGGGAATTGCAACCCTTGCAAAAACTCCTGTGCGAAATTTCCTGTCGTCAGGAAGGGCAACCTCTACCTTAAATGACCTGCTTTTCAGGTCGGCAGCCGGATCAATTCTCCCCACTTTCCCCTGGACGACATTCTCTTTTTTAAGTGATGGTATGGTCACATTAACTTCCTGACCTATGCTGACCGAACGGATATGCTTTTCAGGAACCACAAGAGACACACAAAAAACCCCTTCCTTTTCCAGTGTGAGAAAAGGTGTTCCCAAAGATGCCAGGTCCCCCACGTCAGTCATCTTTGCCGTAACCTTTCCATCATAAGGGGCCCTCACAGCAGCATATTTTTTGTTTTCCACGGCGGATTCCACAGCTGCCTGAGCCTGCTGTACCCTGTTTGTGGCGGCCTCAACCATGGCTTCCGCCTGGGACAGTGACGCTTTCCCCTGACTATTCTTTGCCTCTATTTCGTCAAACTCCTGCCTGCTTACCGACTCGTCCTTCATAAGCTTTTGGTAGCGTTTATAGGTGGTCCTTGCCAGTTTAGCACCTGCCCGCGCAGAGTCCCTTGCAGACCGTGCCGAGACAAGTGACCTTCGTGCCTCTGACAAAGCTGCTTCGGCCTTTCGAAGCCCGGCAGCCACCTGGCGATCATCTATTTCTACCAGTAGGTCTCCTTTTTTAACACTGTCTCCCTCACGAACATGAACAGCCTTTACCGTACCCATAAGCTGACTGGATATTGTGCTTGAAGTTCTGGCATGAACCGTACCAACAGCTTCATAAAGAAATGGCTTACTGCCGATCTTTGCCACAGCAACTAACGCTCTGACAGTTTGTAAAGTTTCTTGTCCTGTATTGCCCGGTTTGATTTTATCCTTGCAGCTAAAAACAAGCAGAACAAAAACTATGCTTAATATGTAAAAGATCTGTTTATTATGCATGGCAGCCTCCCAAAGTTTGATAGAAGTGTTAAGGCATCTAAAGTGCCTATTATTTAAAATCCTTATCTATAGTTCCCGCAGCAAGCTCAAGCTCAATACCCGCTACTTTATAATCATGAAGAGACTTAAATAGAATTGTTTTTGCCTGCTGGCTTTCCGTCTCTGCATCAAGCAGACTTACAATGGTTAAAAGGCCTGTTTTATAACGGTTTTTTATGATACGCAGGGCTTCTTCGGCCTGTGTAACTGCTGTTTGCGTAACATTTATCCTTTCCCATGAACTTTTGGCCGTAAAAAAGGCTTCATGGATCTGTACCTGGACACCCAGTTCCACGCTTTTGATAAGCTCTTGCACCTGTTTAAGTGATGCATTTGCTGTTTTCGTTTTTGCAACAGTGCCAAAACCGCTAAAAAGATTAATCTGCATAACGACGCCCAGGGTGTAATTATTGCTTGTTTCTCCAAAATCTTCAGAGTCTATCTCATAGTTACCCACAGCCTGCAAACTGGGCAGGTGACCTGATCTGGAAATAATGACCTGCTTTTTTGATATCTCCTCTTGAAGGCGAAGATTATTAAGTTCGGGACGGTTTTCAAGGGCTATTTTGACCCATTTATCTAAATCATCTTTAGTTTCAGTGAGTTTACCAAAGGGTGTTATTGGGTTAATGGGCGTATCAACAGGCATCCCCATTGCTGCGTTAAGCATGGCCTTGGCAACCTTGATTCTACTTTTCACCAGGAGCCTTTGTTGTTCCAGATCCGCAATCCTGACCTGGGCACGCAAAAGGTCACTCTTAACAGAAAAGCCACTGTTAAAACGTAATTTGACCAGGTTCAAACTGGCCTGGGCTGAGTCAAGAGACTGATTTACAACCGCAAGGTTTTCCCTGGCCAGCAAAAGCCCCATATAGGCTGTTGCTGCTTTTGCGATTACATTCTGCCTTGTTCGTTTGAGCATAAGATTCTCAGCTTCACTGCTTAATCCGGCCTGTTTCCATGAATGATAGATACGCCCCCCGCTGAAAATCGGCCATGACACAGATAGCACCGAAGAAAAATTATTTGTGGGGTCAGGATCATTGAGCTTGTCAGGAACAAAATCAGTCGCTAAAATTGATTCCTGGTTTAATTTAGCGCCAAAAGCCCACATGGGATTGGTTGTGCGGTTAAAAGTTTCCGTAAAGTTCAACTGGGGGAAAAAAGCTGCGCGCGCCTCACTTACGCCTGATTCAGAGGCATCTACCCTGAACTGTGCGGATTTAATTTCAGGATTTTTTCTGGCAGCCGTTTTCACCGCATCATCAAGAGTCAGGTTTACTGGTTCCTTATTTGCTTGAGGCCCTGACACAGCTGCAAAAGAGAAAAACGGAAGGAAAATAACTGCAAAAGCAAGCGTCTGTTTTAAATAGGGATTTGATTTCATATTGCCTCTCAAAGTTTAAAGAAAGTAAAAATATAGCGAGTTTTCTTATTTATTATCTATAAGGCATTTATGGAAACTTATAACTCCAAGGTACTCCTATAATATATCTCCTTTTAAACATCAATATCTTTACCGCCCCTTTTTTCCATAAACCATATGGGACAGGAGGAGCGAAATTTGCCGTGAATTTCAGGGTCACGGCAATGGGTACACTTATCACACATATATACATTGTGTTTCAGACACAAAAAACTGGTTTCTATGTGAGGATGGTTTACACATTTTCCAGCAATTCCCGAACCCCTCATAAAGGCGCTATAGAACATAGAGCAATGTTTTTAACTCTCGCAAACGAATACTGAAAATTATGGAGTTTTATTAACTTTTTTTCATTTTTT
>JAUXBD010000359.1 GCA_030619585.1 Desulfobacteraceae bacterium | reverse complement strand
TTCCTAAGACCGCTTGGCCTCCGACTTCTCTTCCCACCCCACAACCCAACAGGAAGAGTGTTTACATCACAGGAATTAACGAGACTTGCTGATTTTTGCATGCAAAGGGATATAATAATCTGTTCCGATGAGATCCATTCCGGTCTGGTTCTTGATAAAGATAAAAAACATATACCAACAGCATGTCTGGATGTGGAAGTTGCAAAAAAAACAATTACCCTGATGGCCCCGAGCAAAACATACAACCTGCCGGGGCTTGGCTTTTCCTTTGCAGTGATTTCTGATCCCGGTTTGCGAAAACAGTTTAAAAACGCCATGCATGGAATAGTGCCTCATGTAAACACCTTTGGATTTACAGCAGCCCTTGCAGCATACCGGGACAGCGGAAAATGGCATGGAGCTCTCCTTGACTATCTTCGGGAAAACAGCAAAATAGTGGAAGAAACCATAAGCCGTATTCCCGGGCTAACCACCACACATGTGGAGGCAACCTACCTTGCATGGATAGATGCCCGGGGTTTGGGAGGCAATGATCCAGCCGGTTTTTTTGAAAAAGCAGGCGTAGGGCTTTCAGATGGCAAGGACTTTGGAGCTCCAGGTTTTTTACGGCTGAACTTTGGCTGCCCGAAAAAGCTGTTGGAGGAAAGCCTGGCCAAGATGGAAAGAGCTGTTTTATCCGGGTAGGTCATTGGGAGGAGATTATCAACTGCTGACCTTTGCCAAAACATTTTTTCCTCACAAGGAGTATAACGATCAGGGTGCTCAAGCCGGTTGAAGCCACTAGCATAAGCATAACTACTATCTGGTATCGTATGGCCAACACAGGATCTGCCCCGGCTAGAATCTGACCCGTCATCATTCCCGGTATGAAAACAAGTCCAACTCCCATCATTGAGTTTATGGCAGGAATCATTCCTGCTTTTATGGCATCATGAATAATATCCTGACTGGCTTCCTTGAAATCTGCGCCTAGAGTTAATTTCATCTCAACAGCATCTTTTTTTGACCTAAAATCTGAAAACATTCGGTCCAGAGCAATAGCCAAAGAGTTCATTGAGTTTCCCACAACCATACCCGCAAGGGGGATAAAATACCTGGGCTGCCACCAGGGCTTTGCAGAAACAATTACACCTGTTACAATAAGAGAGACGACAAAATAACTTACCAGCATTGAAACAAACATGGGGGTTATAAAAGGGATCTCTTTTTCACCCACCCGCCCTCTAATAGTATGGGCTGCAGCTGCTGTCATGAAAAGGAAAACAAGAAGTGTAACCCAGCTTAATTCAACTTTAAAGATGAATTTTAAAACATATCCCATAAGAAACAACTGGGCAAAGGTACGGACAGTGCCTATTGAAAGGTCCTTAATCAGTCCAAGCTTATAGACAAAAGACGCCAGTTGGGACACAATTATAAACACCAGTGCCAATGCAAGCTGCCAGGGGCCTATTTCAAGCACACCACCATTCATGTAAATTTTATCTCCATATTTTTTATCTCAAGTAGCTTAATTCCCTGCATCTGTGTTTCAAAGCCGTTGTGGGTTATCATAAAAACCGTAACCCCGTATTCCCAGTTTAGTTTTTCAATCATTTTAAAAACAATGTCTGCATTCTTTTGATCCAGTGCCGATGTCGGTTCATCCAGCAAAAATATTGAGGGTTCAAGCAGTGTGGACCGTATAAGACAGAGTCGCTGTTTCTGGCCCACAGACAGATCTGCTGCATGTTTTTCAAGCTTTACACCATCTAGAAAAAACTCTTTCAGCAGAACTTGAAGCTGTTTGTCAGATGGCCGGGGTAAATGGGAGTTGATTTTAAATGAAAAGGCTAACAGTAAATTGTCTCTTACAGTTCCTTGAACAAGGGTTGCGGTCTGCTGCAGATAGCTGATTTTACGCCTCAGTAAGGGCGGGTCGATATCTGAAATCGGCGTGTTGTCGAGTTTTATTAAACCGCTTGTGGGTTCTTCCAGGCGGCAGAGCAATCTAAGAAGAGTTGATTTTCCTATACCCGATTCTCCACGGATCAGGACAAAAGCGCCCTTATTGACTGAAAAGGTGGCGTCTTTAATAACAGGCTCAGAGTCCGGGTATGAGAATGAGAGTTTCTCAAATTGAATAAGCGGTGTGTCCATAATGGTATCCCTTAGAATTCTATACGGACAGTTGGAGGAGCGCTTCGCTTGAGATTGGAGGGAAGTAATATTTTCCCCTCAAGCGAAGCGCTCCTCCAACCTCAAACTTTTTGGGTTCCGGCCTGTCCTGCTATTCGAGGCTTGTTCGAAGAACGATCATTGGCCCGGCCACCTTTCCCACCATCTCTTTTCCAAACAAAAGCTCCACCAATTTTAGTGCGAACTCTATTGCTGTCCCCGGCCCCTGACTTGTGATACAGTTGCCATCCACAACGACCCGTGATGCGATTGAATCACTGTTTTCGATCTTGTCGGCAAAAAACGGATGGCATGTTGCATTTAAGGAGGCAAGCAAACCATGGTGTTGGAGCACAACAGCCGGAGATGCACATATTGCGGCATACAGCTTGCCCTCTTTCTTCTGTTTTTTTAACAACCGAGTCAGTTCCTCTGAGTCCCTCAAATGCTCTGCGCCGGGAATGCCTCCCGGCAGAACTATAAGATCATAGT
>JAUXBD010000047.1 GCA_030619585.1 Desulfobacteraceae bacterium | reverse complement strand
TTGAATTATGGATATACGGCATATTTGTCAAGATTAAAAGATTAAACATGCAACACAATAAAATGTATCTATGAATAGTTTTACCGCATAAAATAAATGTCGGAATTAGAAGCACTGCTGCTTGTTATTGTTTGACATAAAAGAGGTTTTCCGTTATGCATCACATTAGGAATAGCAAGTTATAATTTAAAAAAATGCTGTTTTGAAGGACATTAATTTTCAGGAGGACTAATGAGTAAGAAAACTTATAAAATCCAAAACCAAAGTTGGAAAGTCAGGGTGCAAACCGTTGACGGCGAAAGCGTTACAGGTAGTTTAAACATACTGGGTTTTGATAGGCTATCCGATTATTTGCATAAACATGGAGAAGAATTTATCATGATATATAACGGAGGCACAAATAAAGACAAAACCCTGTTCGTTTTGAAAGAAAATATAATATTGATTGAGGATCTTGGTGAGGAGCTTTAATAAGTTTAAAAATGAAATTTCTAATAACTTTCAGAGCAAAGAAAGCCGATCACTCAACTGTTGAATATATGGGGCTATTTCAAATGGCCCAGCAGTACGCAAGAACTCATTCAAAAAAAATTGACCCTGAATGCTCCTACATAATTAAAGTACAAAAAAAAGCGGGCGGAAACACCGTGTGGGCAAAAGTTGATGATGATGGCAACATTGAAGGCGGCGGGCAGGTGGAGTGACAACCTGAAATGTGGCCATTTATCTATTCAGGACAATCCTCATTAATTTTTTCTAAAGTTGCAAGTGTTGCAGCAGCAGTTCCATAGCCTGGTGCAAAAAACCAGCCTATTATGGGGATAAACAAAATAAGAATAAAGCCCATTCCAACACCCGTCACCCTTCCCCTGTTTTTTTGCGCAAAGTCAACACTTTTGGAAACAGAGAACCTCTTTCTTTCCAGGGTATAGTCAATAAGTCCACAACCGCCATAATATGACTGGATGAATAAAAGCAGCACAGGAGAAACAACTGCTCCCACAAGGGGAATAACACAAAGAAGCCAGGCTATAAGAGTAAAAAAAAGCATCCAGCCTGCATTTCTTGTGTTAATAACAGCCCCCCGTACGATATCTTTGAATAAATCTTTAAATTTAAACCGCGGAGGGTCCTCATTGTAAACAGCTTTTTCCACGGTTTCAGACAGATAGCTTAATATAGGTGAAAAGAGAATCAGCACAATCGGTTTATATGACAAAAATCCGATTACCATAAGAAATAGCCACAAAAGTATAGAGACAATAACATACGTGGTATCGCCACTGACAAAGCCAGGTATCCAGTTTTCATTTATATATCCCGAAAAACCGGACGTATAGATTGTGCCCACTATTACCAGCATAAGGATATAGCACAAGCTCATGACTCCTGGTAGTATGAGTAAAGGCCACAATTTATATTTAAAAATAGTATGATTTGCCTTTTTGTAAATCAAGATTCCTGCTAACAATTCTTTTAAAAGCATAGTTTGTAGTCCATTATTTTTTTAACTCATTTTTTGTCAGAAAGGGCACAAGTTCAACCGCATTTCAAGTATTCTTCAAGGCATCGGTTATCTCATCAAACACTAATCCCTCACTTTTTTGCTTAAATCTTTCAAGAGCTTTCATGGCTTTATCGCCGCCAATATGACCAAGTGCCCATGCGCACATGCCTTTTACTTTTTCGTCCTCATTTTCATCAAAAGCACGAATGAGATCAGCGATATATTTTTCGTCACGACTGTTTCCCATAGCCCTTGCCACATTCATCTTCCAGCGCCAGATATCATCATATGACATATAGAACATATGGGGCCAGACTTTTGTTTCAAAATATTCTTTATCCATATGAAGCAATAATGACAAGCCAAAATCGTCTGCTTTTTCAGCCACCCGTTTGTTTACAGGCAGATCCTGGGCCAACCAAGGTGAATTACGCGGACAAATGTTTTGGCACCTGTCGCAACCATAGACATACATTCCCATTGGCTCACGGATCTTTTTAGGGGTGATGCCCTGACCGAAATATGTTAGAAAAGAGATGCATTTGCGAGGATCTATTGTGCCATTTCCTTTTAGGGCTCTGGTGGGGCAAGCGGCTATACATGCGTTTTTACACCAGTCCAGACATCCCATCTCAATCGTGGGCTCATTGGGTGTAAACTTCTTATCTATCACCACAGCAATAGGCAGGTTCCACTAACTTTGGCGGGCGACTTTATTTGAATAAAACAAACAGTTTTTTCCAAATGTACCCATTCCGGCACGGGCAGCAGCAACTCTGTGTGGCAAATTAAACGGCACCTTCGAATCGATACCGTTGTCACTAAGGTAACTTCTAAAAGCTTTAATCCTTTTCATTAACCCATCTTTTGTCACCCGGTCATCGTCAAGATAGCAGCGCCCAAAATGACCGACCATGGATTGAGGATAGGCTTTGCGAAAATAAACTTCCAACAAAACAATTATAGTTTGAGCGCCGGGCAAAATTTCTTTGGGGTCTGTTCCTTTTATCAGGTCAAGGCCTACTGCTTCTGCCCAGCCATACTCTTTTTGCCTTGAAGATAAAAACTCCCTGTGGGACTCAAAGGGCTCTGCTGTGATAAATCCCACATCCTCAAATCCACACTCATGGGCTACTTGAATAATTTTTTGCTTTGTGACCATGCTTATTGCCTCCACACAAATCGATTCATCCCTATTTTATCAAATCAATCCAACGATTCTAACTAACCACGCTTTTCATTTTACGGCGATTCTTACTTTTTTCTCCCTCATACCATTGCATGATGAAAGCATACTTTCATGCAATCTGTTTGCCCTAAGGCAGAAAGTTTCCAGTTTTGCCTGAACAAGGTGGGGAAAAGTCGAACCATCGGTTTCAACTGCGAAAAACGGCAGGTCTTCAAAGTTTTTAAGCCTTTCTTTAAGCAGCTGGTCCCTAGGAGCTGTTGCAAGCTTGCATTTTCTATTCACCGTCTTTGCCAGAATCGCCTCTGCTATCCTATTGGGCATGCACCCGAAAGGACCAATTGCAATCACACCGCAAACATGTGATGCAATATCTGTAAGGGTGCTTCCAATAGTAAGTATAGCCTCTCCTGTCAGATTGTGTGACATATAGGGAGTCGCATTTTTAACAACTGTCCTGATGTTAACAGGCTTAGTCATCACAAGCCCTGACCTGCATAATACAGACTTTATATCCTTTTCATATTTATGCATAAGCTTCTTACGAAATAAAAGGTTCAGTTTTTCAAATTTTGAAATGACAACACCGTTTATCCCTTCATCCACCAGATAATCACAGTAATGCACCCACTCTGAAATCGGTGAGCATACAGTGGCAAACCCCATTTTAGCAAGATTTTGAGTTATATCCTGACGAGAGATCGCATCACGACGCACAAATATTTCTCCAGTGAGTAGGATCGTTGGCACAGTCTCGGGCGGTTTCTTTAAAGAAATATTTTTTAACCTGTGTGCTGTTTTAGCAAGCTGCTTTAATAGTTTTGAAAATTTTTCCTTCTCAAGTTCAACTAGAACTTTTGCCCACTCTTCAGTAAATATCTCCATTGATACTTTCGTATTTTTTGCATTTGCCAGTATCATGGACCTCACATCTTCCATTACATCTGCTATGATAATTGCCCACCATGAGCGAATGTGAAAAGAGTTATCAAGTCCTAAATAGGAGTTTTCAGATGAAAGGGATATCAGGGCGACATCGGTTAGTTCCAGCTTTTTAATCAGGCCTTCCATAAAAACAAAGTACTGGCCGAACCTGCATGGTCCGGAAGCTGTGGGCATAAAGTAAAGAAGTATCTCATCTTTTTGCTTTTTGTTATACGCATAGTTTAGCAAACTACCGGCGGTGATGATAAGGGGCAGACACTCCTTACACGACGTATTTGCACGACCCAGTTTAAGCACAGCCTCGTCTGCCGGAGGACTTGCCTTTGCATTAAATCCGACCGAGCGGCATACTGCAGCTATGGACTCTGATGAAAGATCACCCATGGAGGGAATCAACACTGTAACACGCGGGTCTATTGCCGGTATTTGTTCATTGGAAGATGTAATTATAGTTGCCGTGCCTTCATCAAGAACAGCTCTGGCAGGCAAAAAGTGTGGTTTTGATTGTTTTAACGATATTGTTGACTCAAGTTGCCTGTACGTATCGATAATATCAAGAAAAGCCTCTATCCTTGTTTCCAGGCCTGCATCTGCCGTATGGCTGTCCAGTTCCAGGGTTAAAGTGGGCTTTTGCTCCATGATATCCCTTAGATATCCAACAATAAATGAGTCAGGCCCACAGGAAAAATTTGTAATATATGCCCCAAACAGCCGGGGGTGTTTTTTTACAAACCGGCCGGCCTTTAACAGGGCCTGGCCCGGCCCCCAATACATTTCAGGTTTTCCAGGCTCATCATCAACAGGAAGAAAATCAAAGGGTATCACCTGAACACCCCTTGACGCCAGTTTGTTGGGAATTCCCATGTGGGCTTCTTCTGCAAATCCATTGTAAGGTCTTGCAAAAATAACCACAGCTATCTTATCCGGATCAGCTGCTATCTTCGAAAGTGCTTTTTCCCCTAAAACTTTCATCTCGCGCATACAGGCCTTTTGGGCTTGGACTGCTTTGGCAAAAGCCTTTTGGGCTTCATTCCGGTTCACACCCATCCGGACGGAAATTTCAACCATGCTTTCAAGGATTGTTTCTTCGCCGCCGGTCATGTCGATCATGGGAGTTAGAACTTTTGTTCCTTTTCCCTTAAGTTCATCAATTTTTTCCCTAAACGCTGCCTTAAGATAAAACGGCTCTGCCTGCACAATGGGACAGACCTGGGAGGTGTCATATCCTTGTAAGGAAGGAATAGCTTTAAGATGGGGAAGGAAAATAAAATCCAGATGATCTTTAGTTTTAAGAAGCCTGTCAAAAAAACCGTGGGCAAGTTCTGCAGGAAAGCAAAACTGGGTTTCGAGTTTTTCTGCCCCTTCTTGTGTGGTACGGTCAGGCATAACGATTTTAAAGCCCAATTCGGAAAAAAATGTGGAAAATAGCGGATAGTAAGTGTTTATCTGAAAGCTTCTATTGATCCCGACAACACCCCTTTTTACTACTCTTTTTTCTTCTGATAAGCATGCTGCGTATTTTTCAAACACCAGGTGCTGTCGCATGCGCACCAGGTTCATCTCGTTAGTGTCAACATTCAGCTTGTTTCGCAGATTGTAATACCTGTTACATGCACCTCCAAAGGGATGTTTGTTTCCCTCGATATTTATCACAGCTATCTCGCATTTCCTGTCGCACCCTTCTGTATCGCCACCGCATATAAAAGGTTTTTCGTAAAACACCTCACGGCCTGCTAAACTCGAAAGATCGAATTTTTTCTCCTCCATAAGACCGGTTCTGATTTTATTTTGGATGGCAAGTGCGGAACCATAAGCGCCCATGAGGCCTGGCTCCGGCGGCACAACGATTGGTTTCCCCAAAAGGGCTGCCATGGCAATGGGCACCGCCTTGTTGTAGCAGACTCCCCCCTGCATGAACACCTTATTACCCACCGGCCTGTTTCCCCTTACGCGGTTTGAATAATTCATACAGATCGAATACACAAGTCCTGCCACTATATCTTCTTGCTCTATGCCTTCATGGATGGCATTTTTAATATCTGAAGATATAAATGCAGCGCACTGATCATTAAAATTAGGAGGCCTGGTGCCTCTCAGCGCGATGCCGGCTATATCTGTCATTTTAATCCCAAGAGTTTCATGGGCAGACTCTTCTAAAAACGACCCTGTGCCTGCGGAGCATGCTTCATTCATAGCATAATCCGAAGGAACTGAATTGGTAATATATGTGTACTTGGCATCCTGCCCGCCTATTTCAAATATAGTATCAACCTGCCTGTCAAAATGTACGGCAGCAGTTGCATGGGCGATAATTTCATTGACAACGCCTTTTGTAAAAGCATGAACACCGGCTATCTGGCGGCCGGACCCGCACACACCCAACCCCACTATTGATATATCTTCGGGGTCAACCTTCTTTGTGATCTGGTTAAGAATTGACTGGTAACATTGCCTTGCGGCTTCAACCGGGTCTCCGTTTGTGCGAAGGTAAACCCAAGCAAGTATTGCATCATCCACATCCCGCATAAGGACAGCTTTAGTTGTTGTTGAGCCCACATCAAGTCCCAGGATGCAGCGGTCTTCATTTTGGACAGTACCGAACCTTACGGTCTTAAATTCAACCATGCTTTCAAAATCTGTAAGGCGGGGAAGCATGTCAAAGGACACACTGTTTACTTTAAACAGCTCTGATATACCTGGGAAAGAAGGTGTTTCATGTTCCAGAGCCCAAAGGGCTGCACCCAGCGCTTCAAAGCATGGTGCGGTTTCAGGTATTATCATCCCCTGTATCTCACGGTCCAGGTATTCGGTTATCATCCGGTTTTGCATGGTGCCGCCGGTAAACATAATGTTCCTTTTCTCAACTTTCTTAAGAAGATTAAGAATCTTGTCAGCGATCATCCTGCATAATCCTGAAGCCACCTTTGACTTTTGAACCCCCTTGTTCGTTGCATGGGTGCAGTCTGACTTGCAAAAAACACTGCAGCGGCCGGACACTTTATATGGCTCTTCAACTGAAGCCCACATAGCTGCCTCTTCAAGGGACACATCCATACGCCTAAGCTGCTGAAGGAAGAATTCACCTGTTCCGGAGGCGCATTTGCTACCTGTAAATACATTTGATATTTTGCCGAAATTGTTCAGGGCGTAAACCATAAAAGTTTCTCCTCCGGCTGAAACCACAGCCGGACATGAAACTCCTTGAGGTTTGGCAAATTTGTATGCATATTCCACTGCCTCAGGCTCTGTAATTGATGACAAATTTACAAAATTTCGAAACATGCGGCCTGTGCCGGCAACCCTGTCAAAATGCTTTCCCTCAAGATCTTTGAAGATAGAGACAATGGTTTGTTTAGGGTCTCCTTCATGGGGATGAATAGAGTATTCCAAAATAACCGGCTTTTGCCATTTTGCTTTGTCTTCATTTTTATGAGTTTCCACCTGAACAGCTGATATTGTGGAGGCTCCTATACATATCCCTAAAGCCCGGATTTTATCAGTCGCCTGTTTTCCCATAAGAAACTCCGCATTTAACTGTTTGACTTGTAAGCATAAAATTTGTTTTTTGAGATATCTATAGTTGTGCAATAGAAATATAGATGAAAAGACCGCAATGAGGTATTTAATATTTCTTTTTTAAAAATTTTTCAAGATATGAATAGTTGGAAATCACCCAACTGTATTCCTGCGTGATTGTTGTGATATGGAACTTTATGTAATATTTACTTAATTTGGATATAGATATCTGAAAAAGATTAATATGGTCTATTAAATTTTCCCTTTTAGTATTATACAAAAATTGTATGACTGAATGACCATATGTCGAATGACCACGAACACAAGATATTGTGTATTGATCGTTGAATTGATTTTCTATGAAATTAGATAGTTCTGGAATCTGTAATCGGCCTTTTGATTTTTCGTTTGGGATTTCATGAAGATATAACAGGTCTGCCCGAAAGAAACCCACACATTCCTGAAGTGACTTTTATAATATTGTCCTATGCAATTTTCTTCATAATATGTAGCAAGTTACACAGAAACTAGTACATTCATTTCATAATTTAGTATTGACTTTCCCTTCCAATTAAGCTAAGCACCTGAAATTACAGCAAGCTGAGCAATCGACTGTTTTTGTATGACTTTTGCATGAACATAATAACAAGTTCTACATTCATAGATAAAGCCAAACCTGATGTAAATCTGGGACGGAAAACCACGGGTCTTGTAAAGACCGCCGGGTTGCCTGCTAAAAGTAATCAGTTATTTGAATTA
>JAUXBD010000116.1 GCA_030619585.1 Desulfobacteraceae bacterium | reverse complement strand
TTAATATGGCTTTTGCGACTTGCAAATTCGTTGTTTCCAATAAGGGATATTCTGATCGACAATTGAATATGAGCGAAAAAAACAAAAAACCCGAAAGCATCTCAATATAAATTCCCATGGATTTTGGCTTATTTGGGCTGGCATACCGAGCCGTAACTTCGAGGTGCTATAGACTGGATGGCCCGCCTTCGCTAAAGCTCCGGCGCGGCAGCCTTCTCTTCTTGTTTTACTCGAAGTGAAGGCTGGTGGCGATGCAGGGAATCGAACCCCGGACACTGCGGATATGAGCCGCATGCTCTAACCATCTGAGCTACATCGCCATATTATACCAGATACATGATCCACCGAAACAAGGGATCTTATCTAAAGGATTTGCTTAAAAAGGTCAAGGCTATTTTTTTCTTTGGATCCGCTTGCATGCGAGTTTCAGATATTTTTAATTTTATTATCAGTAGGCGGTCCGGGTTCAGCATATTCCACCTACTTTTTGAGAAGTTACGAATCAGCACTTTTTTGCAATTTTTTAAAACTCCACATAAGCCCACCTCCTAAACCGGCAATAAGAGCACTGCTAACAAACAGAAAAGATGATCCGAAATTTTCAAAAAAGTACCCGCTAAGGAAAAAACCAACCATCATGCCCAGGCCATAGGTTACCGCATTATTTACAGCCTGCCCGAAGGTCTTTGCCTCGTCAGGCACAAGCCGATCGATAAAGAGGATGCTGGCCATATGAAATGTTCCGTATGTAATAGCATGCAAAGTCTGGGAAAGGAGTATCGCAAAAGGGGAGCTTACAAAAGAGAGTGTAAACCACCTGATGGACGCTGTGGCAAAGGAAAAAACAAGAACATTTTCAAGGGAAAAACGTTTGAATATGGATTTTGATTTTACCATCACAAGGATTTCGGAAACAGATGCCAGGGCCCAGGCAGCTCCTATAAATGTATTTCCATACCCTAGGCTTTCCAGATGAATTGAAAAAAAGCCATAATAAGCCCCATGACTCACCAGCATTAAAAATGCGCAAGACAGGAAAACCACAGTTGGCATCTTCAAAAACACTTTTGAACCAGTTACGTATGAATCTTTTATCACCGGCACCACATCAGGAATTCTTATGGAAATAATGGCCTGGAGTATGGAGCCTGCCAGGACAAGTGCCAATATAATCTTGAGGGGGTAAATATCAACCAAAAGCCCCACGAAAGTTGCGACCAGGATAAAACTTATGGTCCCCCATACCCTTACTCTTCCATAGGCTTTTTTCTCCTTTCCCAGAAGATCCATGGTAAACGCTTCAAGAAATGAGATGATGGGGGAATGAAACACCCCATGGAATATGGTGATGATAACCATCATCATGTAATCGGTAGTGTATAAAAAAAACACCCATATGGCAGCGCTTATAAAGTTGCATAAAATGAAGATGGACCTTCTTGTTTTAGAGCGGTCCGCCAACACCCCCCATAGAAGAGGAAATACAGTAATAGCACCGGTTCTTAAGGCTGAGAGAACACCTATTTGATAACCGTTAAACCCGATATGAAAACAGTATAGGTTGAAATATGGCAGGATAATTCCCATCACTCCGAAATAAAGAAAATACTGGGAACTGAGAATGGATTTTGATGAACCTTTTGGGATCTTGCTTTTCAACATGTCAGAATTTTACAGCTTCCAAACTAATATATTACTTTTATCGCTCAAAGAGAAAAAATATCTTCCACACAAATTATGTCAAGGTTGATGAACTCGTAAAAAGTCCCAATTCCGTCACTTGGTCCCGGATCGTAGTCCGGGATGACGACCACACCGGAATCCAGATGCCTATTGAAACAACAGGATTCCGATTGTTATCGGAATGACAACAAAGTTACTTCTTATGTTTAAGTATATGGACAGAATCTCCCTTTTGGGCATCATAATAAACTTGTGCGCTACCCATGTTTAAGGATTAACAGACAGGATAACCCCCTTCATCAAGCATACATACTCATCTTGTGTACCAAAGTCGGTAAGAAGGGTGATAATCGACATTTACAACTGTCCTGGTTAAATTAGTTGGACTGGTTGAATTGGTTAAAAAATGAACCCATCCGTATTCAAACTAATAGAACTAATCCAACTAATTCAACCAATCTAACCAATCTAACCAGTTTTTAATCCCAGATGCTTATAAGCTTTCTGAGAGGCTTTCCTGCCTGATGAGGTTCTTGTAATTAAACCTACTTTTAATAAAAACGGTTCCACAACATCCACAAGTGTGTCTGTCTCCTCCTGAAGTGTTGCTGCTATGGCTTCAATACCCACAGGACCGCCGTTATAATAGTCGATGATTGTTTTAATATAGTTTCGGTCAAGATTTGTAAGCCCCTTTTCATCCACTCCCTCCAAAACGAGAGCTGCCTTTACAGTGCTAGGCCTAATTGTGCCGTCCCCCCTGACCTGGGCATAATCCCTTACCCGTTTGAGGAGCCTGTTTATAATCCTCGGTGTTCCCCTGGATCTTCTTGCCAGTTCAGATGCGCTTTTTTCATCAATGGTTAGCTCCAGCAGGGATGCTGAACGTATCACTATTTTTACAAGATCTTGAACATTATAGAAATCAAGACTTCGGAAAATACCAAACCGGTCCCTTAAAGGAGATGACAGCAGTCCCACCCTTGTGGTGGCGCCCACAAGGGTGAAACGCTTCAGTCGGTATTTATGGCTCCTTGCATGTATCCCCTTGTCAAAGACAAAATCTACTGCAAAATCCTCCATTGCAGGATATAAAAACTCTTCTACCACCTTGGGTAGCCTGTGAATCTCATCCACAAACAAAATATCCCCTTCGGAAAGATTGGTAAGAATGCCAATGAGATCCCCTCCCTTTTCCATTGTAGGCCCTGAAGTAACGGTAAGTTCACCCTCCATCTCACTTGCAATTATGTGGGCCAGGGTTGTTTTTCCAAGGCCGGGAGGTCCATGGAGGAGAACGTGATCTATTGGTTCCTTGCGTAATTTTGCAGCCTCAATTGCTATTTTAAGAGTCTCAACAGTATCAGGCTGGCCTATATATTCTGAAAGGATACTCGGGCGCAAAGAGAGTATCTCAGGCTCCGTATCAACCGGCAGGCTGGATTTTGAGAGTATGCCCTGCCTTTTTTCAGAACTAAATGTCAGAATATCATCTGTCATCAATTTATGTTCTCTCTCCTCGATATATTTCATCAAATAGATCTTCAGCAGTTGATATGGAACTGTTGCGCCCCATGGCGCTTGTAACCAGTTGTTTTGCTTCTAAAGGTTTGTGGCCCAGTTGAGATACAAGAACCTCCAGAACCTGTGATGCAAAATCTTCCAGCAAAGCGCCTGTCTCATTTTTTTTTGTTAAAACAAACCTGTCCATCTTCCCCTCAAGGGTAGCGATAATTTTCTGGGCCATGCGCGCCCCAATACCCTTTAACATTTTTAGCCTTGATACATCTCTGTTCTCTATTGCCCGGGCTATGTCACTTATCGGACTATCAAGGGCCTTAACCGCCTTAAGCGGTCCTATTGCTTCAACAGAAATAAAGTGCTTGAAAAAGTCTTTTTCAATCTCAAGATTAAAACCTATTAAAACCGGTTTCGGCTGCCTTTCGGTTTGGTGGAAATAAACATAAAGAGATATCTTCTCACCGATCTCCTTTGTATTCAAAGATTCCATCACAATGGCAGGAAGGAGCACTTCATACCCCACCTGGTTAGCGAGAAGAAGTATGCTGTCATCATCTTTTTTTAAAAGTGTGCCTTCAAGATATCCTATCATGGCATCTTGCCTGCTGTATTGTTGTATTTGACAAGTTGATTGTTTTCAAAACGGAAAAGGCCTATAATTGCAAGGGCCACGGCATCAGAGGCATGATCAGGTTTGATGGGGGTTGGATGGTTTAAAAAATGCCTGGCAGATCTTTCAAGCTGGACTTTGGTCGCATTGCCGTTTCCTGTAAGTACCTGTTTGGCCTCGCGAACCGGGACCTCTAAAACAGGCATATTGGCCTTATATCCTGCTAGGAGAATAACACCGGTAACCTTGCCCAGCATTATTCCTGATTTTGGAAATTTCTCAAGGGAGAACACATCCTCTACCACCATAAGGTCAGGTTTGTTTTCCTCCAACACAGACACAAGCTTTGAGAAAATACGATCTAAGCGGCAGGGCAAACTATCTTTTTTTGAGGTATTGATCCCTCCAAATGAATAGTTGTATATTTTATTTCTCACCCCTTCGACTATTCCAATGCCTGTTGCAGCTAAGCCCGGATCTACACCTATGATCTTTATCATATAAAAAAAAGTGCATCAATAAGTATGAATTACTCTATTTAAAGCTGTTTATTTTTTTTCTGGCGATATTTGCTTCGTTTGATTTTGGAAACTTTTCAATTAACTCATTGAACCAGCGAAGGGCATTTGCTGTTTCCCCTATTTTATGGAAGGCCATACCCTGTTTTAAAAGTGCGGCAGGAACCTTGTTTCCCTTGGGATATTTGTCTACCACCTCCTGGTATTCAAGAATCGCCTTTTCATACCATTTTTCCCTAAAATAGGTTTCACCAATCCAGAACTGTGCATTATCAGCATTTTTTGACTTTGGATATTTTTTCAACAAGGCACGAAAACTTTGGCGAGATGTATCAAGGTCACCTTTATCAAACGCCTTCTTTGCTGTGGTATATAACTTATCTTCTGAAAGTTCTTTCCTGCTTTTACCTTTGACAGCCTCATTTCCGGATTCTTTTCTTAAGGAACTTTCCAGGCCAAGGTACTTCTCCATTCGAATAATACGGCCGGTATTTGAAGCAACATTTTCATCCACCAGACCGAGCTTTTCCTCTTTGCTGTTGTTTGACTCTTCAAAGCTCTCTAAATGCCTGTTTAGCTGATGTTCAATCTCCTCGAGACTTCCGGTCAGGGCCTGAATCTCCTCTTGCAGACTATTGCGGATTACACTCAAATCCGCATATTTATTTCTAATATCCTGATTTTTTTCGTTTCCCTCTTTTTTAAATTTATCCATCCCGGAGCTAAGGGCCTTGGTTTTATCATCCATTGCGTTAAAACTTTGTTCAAGGTATGTAAGCCGGTCATCAAGAAGCATTACATCCTGATGCATTGCGCATCCTGATAAAACAATTAGAAACGATAAAAAAGTTAAAAAAAAGATTTGCATGAGCTGTTATAAACTTTAAGTTTTAAGATTGATGAACTCGTAAAAAGTCAAAAAACCCATTCGTTGTCATTCCGGTGAAAACCGGAATCCAGTTGTTTCAATAGCTTCTGGACTCCGGCTTTCGCCGGAGTGACGGAATTGGGACTTTTTACGAGACTATCAAGATTCGGCCCAAAACTTCACCCCCAGACCTTTTTACAACGACACAAAAACTCCACAATGCCCCGATGAATAGGGCATTGTGGAGTGCAATTAATTACGGTAAATTTAGCCTGATCAGTCTATAGTAAGGTGAGCCCGTCGATTCTTTGACCATGCTGATTCATTGTTCTCAGTGTTTAAGGGCATCTCCTCACCGTAACTTATGGTCGTTAAGCGCGACCCGGAGATACCAAGATCAACAAGAAAGCTCTTTACACTTGAAGCACGCCTGTCACCTAAAGCAAGGTTGTACTCTGTGGAACCGCGTTCATCACAGTGACCTTCAATAACCACTGAGACATCGGGGTTGACCTGCAACCACGTGACTTTTATTTTAAGTATATCCCGAGCATCTGACCCTAGAATAGACTCATTGTAATCAAAATGTACATTTTCGTTAACAAACATCTCCATAGCCTGAGCTTTCTCACGTTTCAGG
>JAUXBD010000129.1 GCA_030619585.1 Desulfobacteraceae bacterium | reverse complement strand
TCCGGGTCAAGGACCTCCAAAAGAGCTGCGGACGGGTCACCCCTGAAATCCATGCTCATTTTATCGACCTCATCAAGACAGAACACCGGATTGTTAACCTCAGCCTTTTTTATAGACTGAATTATCTTTCCCGGCATGGCGCCTATATAAGTTCTCCTGTGCCCCCTGATTTCAGCTTCATCTCTCACACCACCCAATGAAAGACGTATAAATCTTCTGCCGGTTGCCCGCGCCACCGATTTTGCCAAAGATGTCTTGCCCACTCCTGGAGGGCCCACAAGGCAGAGTATGGGGCCACGCACCTTTTTGATCAAAATCTGCACAGCAAGGTATTCAAGTATACGTTCTTTTGGCTTTTCAAGCCCATAGTGATCTTCGTCTAATATTATTTCAGCTTTCTCAATATCTTTATGAACCTTTCCGTGATTATACCACGGAAGTGAAATCAGCCAGTCAATATAATTCCGCACAACCGTTGCCTCGGCCGACATGGGCGTCATCATGTTAAGTTTTTTAAATTCCTGTCTGACTTTGCGGGCAGCTTCTTTTGACATTCTTTTTCGCTTGATCCGTTTCTCAAGCTCATTAAGCTCATCACTATGGCCGTCCTCTGCACCCATCTCCTTTTTAATGGCCCGCATCTGTTCGCTAAGATAATAGTTCTTCTGGGTTTTTTCCATCTGGGATTTAACACGGCCTTTAATCTTCTGCTCCATATTGAAGATCTCAACTTCAGCCTTTATCAGTTCAAGAAGGAAGGCGAGACGGTCACTTAAGGAAATGGTTTCCAGCAGGCGCTGTTTATCCTGGATCTTGAATGAAAAGTGGGCGGCAACACTGTCCACAAGGGTTGAAGGATCTGAAATTGCCGATATATTAGTGACAATCTCTTTTGATATACTTTTATTTACACCGGCATATTCTTCAAAACCCTTTATAATGGCCCTTACCAGCGCCTCTCCTTCAGCAGTAGAGATCCGGGCGTCTTCTATCATCTCCAGCTCTACTTTAAAAAAATCATCTGCCGGAATAAAGTTTACGATGCGCGCTCTGGTTTTTCCCTCAACCAACGCCTTTACCGTGCCGTCGGGCAGACGAAGCAGCTGCAGAACGGTTCCGATTGTACCCACTTTGTTGATGTCTGCCTCTCCCGGATTATCAACTCCTGCAGTGTTCTGTGTGGCCAGAAACACCCTTTTATCTTGATTCATTGCATTCGTAAGGGCATTAACTGATTTTGAGCGCCCCACAAAAAGAGGGGCCACCATATGGGGAAAAACAACTATATCTCTTAAAGGTAAAAGAGGTAGACAGAGGGTTGTCTTTTCAAACTCATCTTGTTTAAACATCTTTTGTATATTTATCATATCGTTACTCATTATGTTATATGTTTGAAATAATATTTATGCTTGTTTCTTTTTCTGTTCAAACAACAAAATCGGCTTTTCCTTGTTAAGCACAACCTCTTCGCCGATTACACACTCTTTGACGTTGTCAATCGAAGGTATGTCATACATGATATCGATCATGCAGCCTTCAAGAATCGAACGCAGACCCCTTGCGCCGGCTTTGCGTTTCATGGCTTCTTTGGCCACAGCAGAAAGAGCACTATCCGTGAGCCTGAGGTTTACACCCTCTATTTCAAAGAGCTTTTGGAACTGTTTGACCAAAGCGTTTTTCGGTTCAGTCAAAATCTTGATCAAAGAGGGCTCGCTCAACTCATCAAGAGTACAAACAATAGGAAGCCGGCCCAAGAATTCGGGTATCAGACCAAATCGTATCAGATCCTCTGACCGAATCATTCGCAGGATATCTCCGATACTTTTCTCTTCCTGTTTTGTGATCTTTGCTCCAAACCCCATGGATTTGGCTCCCAGGCGCCGCTGGATAATATTGTCCAGGCCGGTAAATGTTCCACCGCAGATAAAAAGAATGTTTGTTGTGTCAACTTTTACAAAGTCCTGCTGGGGATGTTTTCTTCCTCCCCTGGGGGGAACGCTTGCTATTGTTCCTTCAATAATTTTCAGCAGTGCCTGCTGCACGCCCTCTCCTGACACATCCCTTGTAATGGAAGGGTTGTCGGACCTTTGGGCTATCTTGTCTATCTCATCTATATATACAATACCCTTTTGGGTTTTTTCCACATCATAATCCGCATTTTGTAAAAGCGATAAAATGATATTTTCAACATCTTCTCCCACATAGCCGGCCTCTGTGAGAGTCGTGGCATCTGCAATTGTAAAAGGTACATTGAGAAAACGTGCAAGGGTCTGGGCGAGAAGTGTTTTGCCGCAACCTGTGGGGCCGATAAGAAGAATATTGCTTTTCTGTATCTCCACTTCACCTGTATTTATTGCTGAATCAAGCCGTTTGTAATGGTTGTAGACTGCAACGGCGAGCACCTTTTTGGCAACATCCTGTTCAATAACATACTCATCAAGCAGCTTTTTTATCTCTTGCGGAACAAGCAGATTATCAGGGCCATCCTCATCCTTTCCGCTTTCTTCTTCTATTATTTCACTGCAAAGCTGGATACACTCATCACAGATATAGACAGCCGGGCCAGCTATAAGCTTCTTAACCTCTTTCTGGTTTTTCCCGCAGAATGAGCAGAAAAGATTATCGCTTGAATCCCCTTGTTTTGTCATTGCCTATTCCTCCTTTGGTTCTATGATCTCAAGATCGTTCCTGTTTTTTATTACATGGTCTATGATTCCATACTCTTTTGCCTCATCACCTGCCATGAAAAAGTTCCGATCCGTATCAGCCTGTATTCTCTCTATATCCTGGCCTGTATGAACTGACAGGATTCTATTTAAGGTTCCTTTCATTCGAAGGATCTCTTTTGCCTGGATTGCAATATCCGAAGCCTGCCCATGTGCTCCACCCAGGGGTTGATGGATCATAATTCTGGAGTTGGGAAGGGAGTACCGTTTTCCATTTGCACCTGCGGCCAGTAAAACAGCGCCCATGCTGGCGGCCTGGCCTATGCAGACTGTTGCAATATCAGGCTTTATGTACTGCATTGTATCATAAACAGCCATACCGGCTGTAACCACTCCACCCGGAGAATTTATATAAAAATTTATGTCCTTATCAGGATCATCCGACTCAAGAAAAAGAAGTTGAGCTATTAAAAGGTTTGCCACATCATCATTTATGGCTGTGCCTAGAAAGATAATCCTGTCTTTAAGGAGTCTCGAATATATATCGTATGAGCGTTCCCCCCTGCTGCTCTGTTCAATAACCATAGGTACTAAGGGCACAGATAGCCTCCTTTGCAATCAATCTTATGTAATTATTTTACCCGTTTCGTCTTATTCAGTATTTTCTTCAGGCTTCTGTTCAGGCTCGGGTTCTTTTTCCTCTATACTACCATGGTTAATAATAAGTTGGATAGCTTTTTTTTCAAGTAAAGCGTGTTTAAAAACTTCGAGTTTATCAGGATTTTCATGATAAAACTTCTTAATCTCTTCAATCGGCTGGGCATAAAGCTCTGTAATCTCATTAAAACCTTCGTCAATCTCCTCTTGGGAAACAGCCATATCCTCCTGCTGGATAATTTTCCCTAGAATAAGGTGACGCCTTGCCTGCTTTTCGGCTGTGTCACGGTACTTTTCGGAAAGAGTCTCCTTTGTGAGGCCCAGCTGCTCCATGGAAATATTGCTTTGGGCAAAAGACCTCTGTGCATCTGCTATAATCATCTCAAGCTCGAAATCAACAAGAGTATCGGGAAGTTCAAAGTCTGTCTTTTCTATCAACGCTTTAAATATCTGCTCATTAAGTTCATGTTCAATTCTTTTATCATAGCCCTGCTTTAGATTTTTTTTAATTTCATCTTTTAACGCATCTAAAGACTCAAACTGGCCGAAACTTTTTGCAAATTTATCATCAAGCTCAGGAAGGATCTCCTCTTTTATCTCCTTTAGAGTCACCCTAAAAGAGATATCAAGATCTGCCAGGCTTTTTTTGAAGTAATCTTCCGGCATATGGATTTCAAACTCTTTTTTATCGCCGGGCTTCATTCCTATAAGCTGCTGGTCAAAATCTTTTGAGATAAAGCCCTTGCCGATTCCAATGGTTCTTCCCTCGGCATTTGGCATGTCATCTATTGGTTTCCCATCTTTAAAAGCCTCATAATCCACAATTGCCGCATCACCCTCTTTTGCAGGCCTATCTTCTTTAATCGGCTCAAGTACTGCCTGATTCTTTCTTAGCATCTTGATCTGCCCATCAACCTCATCTTCACCGGCCCTATAAAGGGTTTTTGTCAAAGACAACCCTTTAAATTCAATGTCATCCATCTCAGGCCTTACCTCCACGGCAGCATCATATTTATATGGGCCTTTTTTATCCAGCTGGGGCGGGTCAACCTTGGGATGACCGAGAATGTTGATCTTGGTTTCCTCTATTGCCTCCACAAAAGAGCTCTGGATCAACTTGGATGTCACATCAGCATGTACGTCCTTTTTAAACATCCCCTCTAAAACGGACCGGGGCACCTTTCCCGGTCTAAACCCTTTTATTTTGGCAGTTTTTTTGAGTTTATTGTAAGCATCGTTTAATTCACGGCTAACATCGTGTTCAGAAACTTCTATATGGAGAATTTTCTTTACAGGACTCTGGTCTTCAACAGTAACTTGCATAACTATCCTTTCTTAAAAAATAAAAACATTATAAATACAGAAGAAATTTTCAAATATTTCCAACACTATTCTTGTATCTGCCAACATTTATTGACAATCGATATAAATTTCCTTATTTACATAAAGTCTACTATGTTAATATCAATAGATAAGATGTGTCAATTAAAAAAAATCATGGTTGCTTTTAAAAAGTTTCACAACAAAAAACAGTGTGTTAAAACAATACTAACCGTACTTTTGTTGTTTAATGCGTCCTTCACACAGGCTTTGGGAAAAGACACCTCTTTTGATGGCCGACAGGCATTTATTCCCTTTAAAACCATAGTTATAGACCCGGGTCACGGAGGCCATGATAAGGGCTCAAAGGGTTTTGAAAACACCTTTGAAAAAACAGTGTCTTTAACACTAGCAAAAATGATGAAAAAAAAGCTTGGGAATAATTACAGAATAACGCTTACCAGAACCGACGATTATTTATTGGATATTCCCCAGAGAGGAGCAAAAGCCAACAATATAAAAGCGGATTTGTTTATAAGCATCCACACAGGCGGAAGTTTCCTGCATAAAGCAAAGGGTATGGCAATATTCTACCACAAAGGCGTACCGGAAAAAAGTCTGTTACGTAAAGACGGATCACAGTCGCTTTTTCAAAACGGCGGACTTACAGCATGGGATGATATTCAAAGCAAACATATGAAAGACAGCATGGCTCTTGCCGAAACTTTGCAAACATACCTGGCTGATCATATCCAAAACCTTAATATCATGGTCCAGGGCGCCCCCCTTATGGTACTGTCCGGCGTTGATATGCCGGGGGTACTTTTGGAAATCGGGTATTTAACCAACCCCCATGAAGAAAAAGTCGGATCGTAGCCATGTCGTTCTGT